>JAMOVL010000001.1 GCA_027067785.1 Desulfurococcales archaeon
TCGGGGAGGCTTAATCTTTACTATAATAGGCCTGCGTGTTTCAGCATCTACAACTAATGCCTCTCCAACACTAAGATATGAGAGCCTACGCAATATCTTTCGCGGAACACCCAGTATTTCGTGAACCTGTTCTTGATAGTCCTTGTTGGGCGAGCCAAATACAACGATAGTTTGGATATTCTCATATAGTTCTAGAGGAACGTCCGTAGGGTTCTGGGTAGCCATAATAACAGAGACTTTTCTACTCCTACCTTCTTTAACAAGCCTTTTAATACTGTATAAATTAGAGACTCTCCAAGCCTCGTCAATAATTATAACATTTCCCATATGCGAGTTCTTATCATCTCTTTTCTCGAGTGGTTCATTCTCTCCAATATATTGGAGTAACAAATTAGAGCAGATCCCTAAAATTAAGCCCGCATAAGCATTCTGATACATTGTACCGTGAGTTGAGATATTAAACAAGACGTTTCCTTTATTTAATAACTTATCGAGCTTATCGTAATCAGGATCATTTATTAGTAGATCAATAACTGGAGAAAGCCTCGACAAGTTCGGATCCGTTAAAATATCTTCAGGTCTTCGTACTACTCTTTCCCTACTGATAATTTTTAGTATATCGGCAATATTCTTAGTGCTTAAACCTACAATGTTTTCCAGCACGTCTTTTACAATGATTCCCCAATCTATTAATTTGAGCCAAGGAGGCCTCACTAATATATTAATAGGATATATACTAGGGTTCACAACATCAATAATATCATTATCGACGTATCGTGCCAAGTCACCCTTAAAATCAAAAGCAAATATCCTAAGGTTTAGCATCGATAGCATGCTTTCGATAATTGTTGCAAGAAGAGTTGTCTTCCCCTTACCCGTGGGCCCGAGAATGATCACATGTTTAAATAAACCATAAACATTGAGTCCAAAAGGTAATTCTGTATCTATATCATATCCTATTAAGACTAGATTATCCGTAGCGGGTTGCGCGGGGGAATGAAGCCTTATTGGAGCTAGTGTTTTGAGCCTACTATGTTCCAGAATAATAGAGCTCTTGTTAAACTCTGATACTAACCCTAAATTGTAAGCCAATAGCTCTTTTATTTCGGAAGAACTCAGCGGTCTCAACTTTATCCTAAAATAATTGTTAAATATTGACAAAACTAGTTCCTCGTACTGTTTAACCTTCATAATAGCACTAGATACATCCTTAGATTCACTCCTAATCTTGAATACTATCTGTAACTTGGTAACATTATTAGATGTTATAATCATCTTATATAGTTCCTCAAGGACTTTAAGACGAGACAAAAGACGCGTTCTAATATGAGGCTCTTCAACAACATCAAGTTTTGCTCTTATATTCATCATTTCATTACTAATCTTCCTAGAGAGCTTAACGAGATCTTTCTCTCTCTTCATAATCAGTATCTCTATACCAGGAGGCAGCCTTTCTATAAGGGATGCATAATTATCCATAATTTTTAGTATATCACTATTATCGAGATCATTGATTCCATACTCTACTTTATCAGCGATTAAGAATTTTTGAACGATAACCTTGTTTCCGTGTTTAGTAATCATCATCGAGTCGTTTATCCTTACATCGATATTGATTTTTATCAAATTCCTAACTATATCATACATTGTCTTTTTCAGCAATTCTTCTCAACCTCCATATGATCAAGTAGATGATCAGCACAAGCATGAATAATATTAGAGATAAGACATTATGCGAGAGGATAAACATTACAAATGAAATCAATAATAATAATATATTCTCTACCTTCATAGTCCCACACTATATACCAGTTATTATGAGCCTAGCTATTCTGGGCTCAGCTCCACCTAGAAGCCTCGCAAGGGCGTAGGAAGACGATAGTAAAATGGCAACATACACCATTGGGCCTATAAAAACAGAATATATAAATTGAGTTATGGGAATGATTAATGTACTTGGTGATGAAATCTTTTGTCTAACCAAATAGTTAATGTAAGGATACTCTGTAGCGCTCGGAGGCCCCATAGTTACTTGATTTGAGAAATGAATACTTATTGTAATATCGTTGCTGAAACGGTAATCTCTAACTATAAATGATACATTATACCATCCGTAACTATACTCCTTGTACAGTGTAGCATTACTACTGACGGTTATATTTGCATTAATATTCTTAGGGTAAACAATGAAAAGATCTGATACACCATGTTTTGATACATTAATAGTAATAACTGAAGAGTTAAAATGATATATTCTAACGTATGAATAAGTCGGTAATTTAACAAAAGAATATTCAGACAATACTACTACATCGGGAAGCTTTAACTTAACGAGGCAGTATGTCTCATTAAACCAACGATACTGTTTAGGCCCTATCTCTACAGTATAGTTATACGGACCATATATAATGCTCCAATAAGCTGTAGTGTTCGGTATACCTTTATCTGGCCCTAAAATAATCTCTCCATTGTTACTTGTGATATATCTTGCTAGCAAAGCACCTTCACGATCATGGATTTCGATAACCGCGTACGGAACATTTCGACCTAAAACATCTTCTATGACAATCTTTGAAGAAACGATTTCCCCACCATACTCTATTTGTTGATAAAGCGATGGTGTAATACTATTAATGAAAACCGGCATCAACGGAGCCGCTATAGTAAACACTATGACCGTAGCAATTATCATAGCCCCTGCAGAACGTGATAGCCTAAACGGCACCGCATGCAGAAGTAATCCTATTGCTATTAGTACTGGTGCATACATTCTAAGCGCTGTCAAAAGAGTCACGAGAGTGATAAAGAATATTAATAGATAGGTTAAAGACGAGATAAGCGGCGATATTAGTGATGAAGATATAAATTTTAGATTCATACTAGCGAGCGCTGAACCCATTAACCTCAGAGAAGTCATAGTTCCTGCGATCATACCTATTTCCTTAATACTCCATAAGTAGAAGGCATTCCAATCCGCACCGATGATACTAGAGAAGTATTTGATGATGTTCATTATCAGCGTATATGAAAAGATAAGTATAGCTGAGAAAACACCATCAATCATGAGTTGAGGAGCCCATTTCTTTAAACCATAAAATGGAATCGGCACCATATAAATTAGAACTCCTAGATAATATCCAAGCACCGACAGATAATAAGCGATTATGATTAAATCGTTTATATACAAAAACAGCACCCCACCAATACTAATTGATCAATAGATCGAGATCAGATAGTGGGAGGAGCTGGCAGGGGCTGGTAGAACGTATTGGCAATATAAGCTATCAATGCAAACACTGTTGTCCCCATAGCTAGCCAGAAAGCAGCCCATACAGCGTCTTCAATAAATCTTTCACCAGTTCTCTTAACCCTCATGAAGGGAATAGGTAATCCTCTTATAGCCCATCCTATAACCCACGTGAGAAAGAATATTACCCAAGCAACTATTGTAACGTTCACTATGATTCCCTGAATAAAACTAATAATGTTATTCACCACATCCACCCATATGAGTTTAAGAATATATTGATAGGTGGGATAGCCGAAACTATTAACGGACATCAGGTTCGATAACGATGAAAAAACTATGGCCCAAAACAACCAAGATATACTGGGATCCGGATTATAACATACCAATAATAAAGCCTCTGCCTGGTCAAGAGGATCTGTTCTTCACACTAAGATTAACAGAGCCTGGAGATGCCAGACCAGCATTCAAACGTGACCTGGAAAAGCTTAGATCAGCAGTAAAATACGAGTATAACGATACGAAGATTTATGATACACTGTTCAAAAACATGTTTCTTCTCTTCAATAAAGTACCCCATTGGGATCAAATGTGGGAAATAGTGTCGTCGGGCAATGTCGTCGGCCAGCTATACTACGATCCGTTTAGAGAAAAATGGAGGTTTCGCTTAACATTTGCCGGAGCATACATATTATATAGCCAAGGACTAATCGATTATGTCAAGATCGCTACCCGTATTCCTCGAGGAAAATTCATTACTACATCGCTTTCAACTAGTTCCAGGCAAGTAGTTATTGTAAATGATAGAGATGAGGTAATTGGAATAGGTGAAGTAGCTCCTGAAGGAATACGTGTTATTAAGATTTTCAAAACCAGAAAATATCCTGTCGAGACGAGTAGAAAACCAGCTGATATCAATATCGTTATAAAACATAATGAATACGGCATACAATACTATGAAGAACGATCTATAAAATTACTTAGAAAACTATACATGCTATACGGAGGCCCTGTAGTGGTCTCATATTCGGGTGGAAAAGATAGTTTAATAGCATTACATCTCACTCTAAATGCTCTTGGAGATGCAGAACTATTATTTAACGATACAGGCTTGGAACTTCCAGATACGATAAAGAACGTAGAAAATGTTTCCCAAAAATACGGTTTAAAACTAACAATAGCCGCTGCAGGCAATATTTTCTGGAAAGCAGTCAAAATATTCGGCCCACCGGGGAAAGACTATCGCTGGTGTTGTAAGGTAACAAAACTGGTCCCGCTAGCGAGAACCGCTAGGAAGAAATGGCCATATAAAGCATTAAACATAGTCGGACAGCGAGCGTTCGAGTCAATAGATCGGGCAAAAAGCCCAATCATATGGAGAAATCGATGGATACCACACCTCGTCAGCGCTACACCTATTCAGGAATGGAACCAATTACTTGAATGGCTGTACATAAAAAAGTATGGCCTCCCCTACAATCCCCTGTATGATAAGGGTTTTGAACGACTAGGGTGCTTCCTATGCCCAGCAAGCACATTGGCTGAATTTAAAGAAGTAGAGAGAACTTATCCTCAGCTATGGGGTAGGTGGATCGAAGAACTCGAGTACTGGAGAGAAAAGCTTGGACAGCCAAAAGAATGGATTACTCTTGGTTTGTGGAGATGGCTTTCACCAGCTGTCGCTAAAAAGAGACTTGTAAACCATATACCGAACTATGAGCTTGATTGGAAGAAAGAATATACTTTGAGACTCGAATCATCTACAATACATCTTGCTCCATTTAAAATATACAAGAACAGTGATAGTACAACAATATACTTCAATGATAAGATCCTTAGAAAAGACATGCTTAACACGATTTTGCACTCATTAAGAACAATATCAGAAAATATTGATATCAAGCATAAAGACGAGCCCGAAATAAATATCTACATAGGTAATATATGTGTGCATATTAAGGAAAACATCATTACACTAAATGAAAAACTCGAAAAAGGTCTTGAAGTACTCGCAGATATACTAAAAGCGATCTATAGAGTTTATGGATGTGCCAAGTGCGGCAGTTGTATCTTATGGTGCCCTAGAAAGAATATAATACTCAAAGAACACGGGGCCTTCTTCAATGAGAACTGCGATAGATGTAAGATCTGTATAGATGTATGCCCTGTTGCAGAGGTACTGGTCGAAAGGGTAGTACTGCCTCTGCTAACAGATGATCCAGCCATATGGAAAAGACCGTCTAGGAGACATGGTGATGAGCTCATAAAAGCCTTTAGACAATATGGGATCGTAGATCAGTATTGAGGATCATTTCTTATCCAAATACTTCTTAATCCTTAGATAATTCTTTTCACTCTCATATATCAATCGATACATTTCATCCTCACTTGTGGTTTTCTTCAATATCTTAATAGCCTCAGTGACCCCTACCCCTGGAGATGCAAGCAGTATAAGAGCTGTTTTCCCGTAGTAGGTTAGAAGTAATGCGCGCTTCTTAAGATCATCTATAATCTTCTTTTCATCATGTTTCAGACGTTGTCCCCGCTTCCACTTGCGTAGAGCATTGAGTACATTATCGTCAATAATTTTTAAGGGAGCCAACGTTTTGAGACCACATCGCGGGCAACGATAAATTTCCTCACTAATTAGATCGCCCACCTTACCCTCGATCGTAAAACCGCAATTGATACAAATAATCCTAATCCTACGAGAGAGAATTCTATCCTTGTAAATATTATAGTCAATGACCCCTAGACTTTAAGAAAGAATCGGTGCATTTTTGATAATCTTTTTCAAAAAGCTTTTCTCAAGGGAATCACTAATTGTTTTCACAACCTCAATATAGTCATTATCAATCTTTTCTGCCAGGCCCAATAATTCATTTAGATCGAAGTCTTTTGATAAAACCTCATTTATAGCCTCATCGCCTATTATGGTCTCTCCGAGTTTGTCGAGTAGAGATCGATTAATTTTATCAGTTGTAGGATTAATTACTCCGAAACGTTGTCCTACCTGATAGATCCTCCAGTAGAAATAAGGTGTTTTCCTGATAATTGCAGTCATATCGCTATGTATGATATGCTTTAGATTTTTCAGGATATCATATACTAGGTCGAGTACTCTTTCATCCAAGGGTAGATTGTAGGATTGTAATACTATGTAGTAAGGTGTTGAGTAAACATTTATTTTATACATGGGATAGCGTAGTTTGATATGAAATCTAAGTATTTCTTTTAGAAGGTTATTAACACGGGTACCCCCTGTTATATAAACTGCTATTATACCTTTATTGCGGACAAACTCTACAACTATTCTATTATCGCAAAAGATTACATCCTGATCTCTTATGAGTTCATTAACTGCATCTATAATATATTGGGGATAACCCGATAGTTTGTTTTTTGTTGAGATTAGCCTTATTATTGCACCCACATTTCTTGCGACGTGATATTCAACAGGTATGTTCTCTCCCTCCCAATGAGGTATTATAGGTGGGATCTCTGCTTCTATTTTCTCCACATATAGTTTACGAGCATCTCTATCATACTCCACGATCTTCCATAGTTTTCCTCCGAGAACAATGGGATCGCCTGGATTAACATTGATCAAGACATATTCCTCATTTAAAACACCAACTTTCGTACCAGTGGATATCTCTATAACGGGTATATCAGATGTCTCAGGAATCATGTTTGTTTTGTATAGATACAGTCTCGTTCTACCAGACGGAAAGATCCTATTGTCACGGACACGTACAATCCTCGAATAAGCCATATACTCGATTACTCTTTCGAATTTTTCATAGCTTAGGCCCTGGAAAATAGGATAGTCCGTAATTAATTGGTAGAGTTTAGAAATACTAATACCCTCGGGTTTGATCACAAGCAAAACGGAAATGAGATATGTTAAAACATCTAGTGGATTATAGATTATATTTTCTTTTTCAAGAATGTTTGCCATAGCCCGTTTAATAAGAACAAATGATTCGAGTATCTCTAATGGATTATCGAGGGATACAATACAACCCTTTCCCACTCCATAGAGCTTATGTCCGCTTCTACCGATCCTCTGCACGAGCCTAATTGTTTGTCTCGGCGACATATACTGTACAACATAATTGACAAAGCCTATATCAATACCTAGCTCCATGCTTGATGTTGCGACCAGAGCATCTATATCGCCCTTACGGAAACCTTCTTCTATCTCAAGCCTGTGTTTTCGCGATAAGCTACCATGATGTACACCGATCCTGAGGTTCATACCTAGAAACTCAGACGCCTTGTTCAGCATATATGAGAGTTTCTCGGAAATTGAGCGCGTATTAACAAATATTAAGACATGACGATATTTCTTTATGAATTCCAATATACTAGCTATTCTAGCAGATAATTGCTTGTCATATATAATCTCGCTTATTTTTTCACATAGCTTACCGCATTTAGGAACATGTAAATCTATCTCCAGACGTCTGGGGTTTTCTCCCCTAATAACATGCGTTTTGACAGGTATAGTTCTACCTTCAAGTAATTGACGGGCTTCATTTTCTCTAACTAAAGTAGCAGTTAAACCTATTTTTATAACATTGTTATTAATGATCCCTAGTTTCTGTAAGTAATATATAAGCGATAATAGAAGTATTCCTCTTTTACTCTCGATAAGATCTCTTAGCTCATCAATAATTATGTATTTCAGGTTTTTCAAATAATTTCTAAGCGTCTTGTTCAGAACAATATATGTAAATGATTCAGGTGTTGTGATAAGTACGTGTGGCGGATTCCTAGATATTTTTCTCCTCATACTATATGGGGTATCACCGTGTCTCAGCTCGACTTTTACACCAAAACATTCACCTATCTTTTTCAGCCTTAATGCTATATCTCTATTAAGAGCACGCAGAGGAGTAATGTAAATCGCCGAAATAGGATTTCTGTTATTAGCTCTAATATCATAAAAAACAGGAATAATCGCAGCTTCTGTTTTACCCGATCCTGTGGGTGCAACTATTATTGATGATAGTTTTTTCCTAAATATTATATCAAATGCTTTTTTCTGCAAAGGCGTAAACTCAGTATAACCAATAGACTCCAAGCATTTCTCTATTTCCAGCATCTCCAATATTCCCAAACATCATCGATAATTTTATCCCCTTATATAGAGACTTTTATGGATAGAAGAGGGAACGTTTTCATGAAAATATATAGGAATCTATTGAGGACGATAATATTTATTGCCGTGAATATTGTAGCTATGTTAGTTTATACCACATCTATTATAAATTACTCAAATATTACTACACTGTACATAGTGAATATTATAGTTGCCATAGCAGCTCAATTCATAATACTCTATCTATGTAGTGGTTCTATAATGATCTCATTAACATATGTAATATTATTCTTATATCTTTGTTCACCCTCCTCATTATACCTGATTACATCAATAATACTACCTTTAGTAATCACAGTAATTCTCAATAAAAATATCATATCAAAGGACAGTCTTATTATATCAATTCATAAACTAGTTACTTCGAAGCCCAAGATTATAAAATTAAATAAAATAAGAATGCTTCATATAGTAGCAGAATATCTAGCATATGTAACGATCATAATGATCATAATCTATAGCACAATGTTATCTGGACTAACACCATATATATTCAATTCTATATATTCAATTTTCATACCAGTATCCATACTATTAGGTCTTTTAATGACAGCGTTATTTGGAATCAAACCATTCTTTGCAGGCCTACTAGGAGCATTTTCTCTCTATTCTATCGGGGCACTTCCTCGCCTGATAGTTACTAGCACCATAGAAATGCCTGAGGAAAAGATAGTCAGGGGAATACACCTAGGAGATATCATTGCCAAGCTAGAATATGGTTATCCGTCCAATCCGTACTTCAAAATGGATGCATCTTATAAGTTAGTAAAGACTTGGTATTGGAAAAGAGTTCAAAATAAAAAACTCGTTATAGATATACACAGCCTTCCAAACCAGCACACAGTAATTGTCGGAGCCTCAGGAATGGGGAAGTCCTTCTTAGCCAAGCACATGGTTAAACAAATGGTTAATAAATATGGATACACAGCGATAATCTTTGATTTCCATAATGAATATAAGGATCTAGTAGAATTCGAAGATGTTATATATGTAGATGCTAAAAATGTGGCTATAAATCCCTTTAAATTGGCGCGTCTAAGTCCACGTGAACAAGCACACCATATTTCGCAATTAATAGCGTCTGTATTTAATCTAGGTAATATTCAACAGCTAATATTAGAAGATATAATCGTTAAAGCATACGAGTATAAAGGCATATATGAGGATAGACCTGATACCTGGCATAATAAACCACCTACATTCTCCGACCTTATTAATACCGCACAAGCATTATCTGAAGAAATAGATACAAAACGTGTTATACCCTACCTGAGATCGATAGATGCTATATTTCAAAAAACGTCTGAACTAGACATAGATGATATCATACAGCGCTCTACAGTTATAGATCTATCTAAATTACCGAGCGAGTTTGCAAGAATCCTATATATTTATACGGTTTTACAAAACATTTTAGATCACTTATATATAACCAGAAGTACTAAGAGGATAGCTATCGTAATAGACGAAGCCCACCGTATTTTTTCTAAAAAATTCTCACGTGCTATAATTTCTAGATACTTAATGGAGTCGAGAAAATATGGCGTAGCAATAATAATTATAACACAACAGCCTATGGACATAACCCCTCAGATCTACCAGAACACAACGATAAAAATATCGTTTCGAATCAATGAACCCAAAAACATTGATTATATATCCAAAATTCTATGTGGAACATACGATCAAGCCCAAGTGAAAACCTTGAAGTACGCTTTAAACAGTTTAAACAAAGGCGAATATATATTGAGAATAGAAACTCTGAACAACCATATATATCTCTGCAGAATCCAATCAAACGACGAGTTATATTTTTAACTACTCACAGAAATACAAAGTAATACCACGACAGCCAAATATCCTTAAGGTGATATTTTATGACTGCCAAAGAATTTGACCAAGACATTACGACTGAGGAGTTCTTCAGCGCCGAGACAAAATCCGTTCCAATAGCTTTGCTATCTGAATTTATCAATAAAACTAAGCTATGGCTAGAAGCTCTCTCAGGCAATCTATCCGAGGAAGAATTTCTCAAGATTTACCGCAAACTTGAGGAAAAAAGAAAGAAATTACGCGAACAACGTAAAGAAAGCAAGAAAAGTAAGAAGTCAAGATCCAAAAAATAAACCTAGAATGTCTGCCTTACAACCTCTATATCACTATATCCGATCTCCTGTAGACATTTCTTCAACACTTCTATATCGAACCGTCGATCAAAGATTATTTCAGCATTCTTATCGTTATTCCTTTCAAGCTTAATTTTATGTACAACAACCCTGCCTAGAATAGCGTCTCGAGAATCCTTAGGTATGAAGAGATATTCTTCGAATTTTTTCCTAGCCATATTGTAGAACTCGTCGAAATTACGAATTATTCTAAGTGCTTCTGATAGATCTCTCGTCTCGCCGTGGCGAGCCTCTATACACTCTAATAGTTCGAGGGCCTCTTCCTGTTTCAAAGTAACGTGTGGACTTCGAGCTAGATCAACTATGATCTTTATTCTACCCAAGAGATTATCACCAAATATAATTACATACCCTTACACACATATATTTTAGAAGGAGGTGAAGGATAATTGTTCAGAGCCGTCTATCCAACAGCAAGTAAGTTTAAATACATTGCTCAAACGCTCGCTAAAATTACTGATGAGATACCATTCTATGCTACACCGGATTCACTTGAGGCACGAATACTTAGCCCTGATAAGACTACCCTAGCAATACTAAAGATACCATCAATAGCTTTTGAAGAATATGAATGCGATGAGGAGAAATTCTTTGTTATAGGAGCCGACGAATTCAACAAGATCATGAGGAGGGGCACTAGAAATGATGCAGCAATCTTCGAGCTCGTAGAAGATAAGAACATTTTCAGAATAATCTTTAGGAATAAGAAGACAGGTGTCGAGAGAACATTTGAACTAGAAACAAAGCCTAGGGCTCAAGAAAAAGTTCCTGAGCCTGAGCTCGAACTGGGTGTTACCTTTAGAATGCTTACCGATGACTATAAGCATATAATTAGAGATCTAAAGATCGCTGGTGAAGACGCTACTTTCACATACAAGGATGGAAAACTACTGATACACTCAATGGCGCAGCAGAAGGAATACCGTGGAGAATTCGAGCAGGACAACCCATTACTGTATATATCAGCAACAGTTGATTCTGCCCGGGCGAAATATAGTGTTGGCTTACTTGAATCTACTCTAAAGCCGACACAAGCATCGAAAACAGTAACAGTATCCTTCGACACAGATAAGCCTATAAAAATAGTGTTCGAATTACCAGAAGGAGGCAACATAGTATACTGGATCGTACCAAGAATAGAGGCTTAATCAGCCTGATTCTAGTTTTGACAATAGATCCATTAATACCTTTTGAGCCTCACTTTTCTTGATCTTCATTGTTTTTCTAACCGGTATCTCAAACTTCCAGACAGGGTTCGGACACACGTTTCTACGCGGACACGCCAAACAACAATGAGGACAAACCATTAACTCTTCATCCATCACACAGGTTCTTGTAGGTCTATGAAGACCGCATATACTACAGCGCTCCCAGTAAATAGTCATTCGCTAACCACCATGTAATTATAATATAGCTTAACAATAATAATTATCTCACGCCGTACCGATGAGGCGCAGGATCCGCGGCGGGGCACAAAGTACGTGTTGCCCCGCATGGGTAGACTGCGCCGAGGGATGCAGGCCTTAATAACTATATGACATGTATATTATTGTTCTCTAGAATATTCTTGAAACGCAGTGCGTTATCATACATATAAATATTGTTAAACATAACATAGAACGCTCTGGCACCATATTCTCTGATCTTATCAAGCAGGTACTGGAGATCTTTATCGGTATACTTGTATTTGTAATTAGTTTCTCTAGGACCGATTCCATGGAGTCTAAAATAGATTATTTCCTCGTACCAGACGGGGTCACGTCTATAAGGATCTACTATATGAATTACCCGGTGTTTCTCTAATATCTTTCTCAACACATCATATTGTTCCGCCCATTTACCACGGGGTTCCCAGCCAAGCACTATCTCTCCAGCAATGCTTTCCGCGTTTTCGAAAAACAAGTCTACCTGTTTTACCATATCTTGGTTAAAAGGCATCGAGGGAGGTGTTTGAAGAACTATTATTCTAGATTTAAGAATCCTCGCTATCTCAACACTTTTCTCCAAAGCACTAAGATTTTCTCTCGTCGGCTTTAGAAAACCATAATTATCGAGATCACCAGGAGGTTTCTCTCGGAGTTTTTTCCAAGTAGGAGAGCGCTTAGGATGAGTGATGACCTGCCACGCCTTCATGGCGAATTCAAAGTCGTCAGGAGCTTCTCTCCTAATCTTTTCAGCCCAACTTGTGGTCGGCAGATTATAGAACGTGTTTTGAAGCTCTACAACTCTGAAATCATTGAAATATTGTTTTCGGCTTCTAGGAAAGCCGCAACAACCAACTTTTACTACTAAGTCCTCTCCCAACGCCTTTTACTCCCTCTTAAGCTCGAGGGCTTTCACACTCTTTATAGGCTCTAGTTTCATCAATATCCGCTCGATCTCATCAGGAGTGCTTATCAGGGCTTTAGATAGATCAACAACCATATAGCACTCGCCTATTTCTCCGCGACGAATAACTAAACACCTTGTCGCTATAATATCAATCCCGTGATCCGCGAGTTCTTTTGCTATCTCGGCTAAAACGCCTGGCCTATCTTCGATCTCTATGGTCATTTCGACTAGTCGTGCACGTTCAGGCACTGGCGACAGTACTATTTCTTTTTTCTCACGATCCGCTATGAGTAAAATATTCATTCCCTCATGTATATCTAAGGCTTCCCTTATGGTTAATGGAATTGTTATCCTGCCCTTGGAGTCAACCCTTACTAGCTCTTTTATTTTAACCAATCTCTCCACCTCAGCTAATCACGTTAGAATAATTATTTTTGAGAATAATATTGGTTATCCCACGAAAATCCCATTTATTCCAATAGTTAGAGAGGATACTCGATATATGACATGATTTGAATATCGAACCTTCTTAGAAGACTCGCCTTCCAAGCATCGCCTAGTGCTAGCAGAACCACGATCTTGCTTATTTTAGCCCTTGATCTCATCACCATGTCGAGTACAGCACTTAATGTCTTACCAGTATATACTACATCTGCGAGTACTAGGACGTTATCTCTTCTGCTTAACAGGTCTCTATCGATATATAATGATTCAGTCTCTCTCGGTGTGCGGACAACAATCGCGCTATAGTACTGGAATCCTGGATACGGCCTCCTTTTAACCAGTACTATAGGACAATTAAGTTCCAGACCCAACATAGTCGCGAGCGGTAGTACAGAGAAAGATGTTGCTACGATTTTATCTATCTTATTCCCTGCTAGCTCTATCATTAGAAGTATTGTGAGTAATCTTATGATGTAAGGGTCCTTGAGTACTCGAGATAAGTCAATAATACTACTCTTCTCACGTTCAACAAGTTCGTGAAGAAGAGAATTTATATCAACAGATAATGATAACGATGCAAGTATCTTTAATGCCTGCTCGAAGCTCGGGATAATACTACCCCTAACATATCTGCATAAAACAGATTCAGGTATACCTGTTAGTTCTGATAATACCCTATAGGAGAAGTTAGGCTTTAATAATCGTAGCATTTCATTGGCCATAAGCCTTGCTTTAACCCTATTATATTTCGGTTTACTATAAATTATAGAGAGCTTCCTGCTAATAGTATCAATTTCGTCCTCGGTAGGCTTTCTTATGACAAGCTTCTTCTTTAGTGTCATGTAAAATCACCAATCCCTTTTAACATAAACACATCAACAATATAGACTTTTAAACAGATATTATAAGATTACTGATATATAAAACCTGAAATGGGGGATGAACAGGGTCTTAAGTACAGACACTAATGGATGATGAAAAACCCACGCGGTGACCCCATTGTCACAATCAATTAAAATTATCAGTGAGATCCTAGGAATACCTGTTGAAAATGTCAAAGAGGCTATTAGCCAGGCTATTAGTTTATCTGAAGAACGTGGAGAACCGTATACATTAATATGCAAAAAATGTAACAATAGAGAGTTTTGCTTATTGCTAAAAATAATACCAGTCCCCGAAGAATATTTGATAGATGTTCTTGGATGTATCATATATTTAGATAAAGATGAAAAACTCTCGCCAGAAATAGAGATCATAATCAGGTTTTCCAAGATAATTAGAACTTATGATAAAAAAATCGCATTTTATATTCCCCCAGAATTATCTGGAAAAGCCGTAAAAATACTATGCAGAGAACATAGTCCTAGTGAAGAATTTACTCTTAGAAGCCTTGCCTACGAAGAAGGAATAATTTATGATGAGTGAACGGATCTTGCTTATGATAAGGCCTAATAGATGGTTGGATAACCAGGAATTTAGAGAGCTAACAAGGGTATCCGATTATATAGGCTACGAGAAGAACAGTGGGCCTCTTTTCAAGCTAAATGTGAAGAAAGCCCTTATAAACGGATACTCATTTAATGATCTAATTAATTTATTCGAAGAACTAGGGATAGAACTTTCTTCAGAAGAATTAGAATCTATAAAGAAAGAATACGAAAAATACTTTATTTCGATATCTTGGAGCAGCATAAGAGGAAAAGTAGTGCTAGATATACCCTGGGAAACATACTATCTAATTAAGGACAAACTTAGAAGTCTAAACCCTCGCTTTAGGGGAAAAGATAGTAGCTCTATAAAGTACGAGATATTACCATGGAGACTCGACCAATTAGTCGCCATCACAGCAGCATACTCTATACCTTTAAATGATCGCTCAGGTATTTTGAAGCCTAAGAGGCTCCCTCAAACGATCAGTCTAAGAAATGTAGAGCTAAGAACGTATCAGCTAGAAGCTATTAACAAATGGGTTGAAAACAAACGTCAGGGAATAATAGTATTGCCTACAGGATCAGGCAAAACCCTCATAGGAATCGCAGCTATTTGTAAAACACAGCGACGTACACTTATTATAACGTATACTAAGGAACAGATGTTTCAATGGAAAGAACAGATTTTCAAATACACCGATGCAAAACCAGGCCTTGTCGGACTATACTATTCCGAGGAAAAGAGATTATCACCAATAACCATAACAACCTATCAGAGCGGCTATCGTAATATTAACACTTTATCACCATATTTTGATCTCCTGATAATAGATGAGGTACACCATTTACCGGCCGAGAAGTTTAAGTATATAGCTATACATTCTATTGCACCCTATAGGATGGGGTTATCCGCAACAGCAATAAGAGAGGATGGCAAGCACGAAGAATTATTTCCACTACTCGGCGGCATAGTATACCATAAATCCGCGGCCGAACTTGCTTCACAGGGATACCTAGCGCGTTATAGAATAGTCACCGTCAAAGTAAGACTATCACCTAAGGAGAAGAAAGAATATAATGCCTATCGTGAAACCTATAGAAGATACGCAAGGGGTAGAAGATTCCAGGAAGTACTCAATCTAGCGCTAAAGGGTGTTCCTGAAGCTAGAAAAGCCTTGTCTTTCCACAAGAAGATGCAGGATATAATAGCATTTTCACGCTCAAAGCTCGAGAAAGCAGTTGAAATAGTTAAGAAGGAATTAAAACGGAAAAACAAGATCATTATTTTCACACAATATGTAAAACAAGCCGAAGAACTAGGAAAAATGCTTGAACCATATGGAGCCCTAGTACTAACAGGAGAAACTCCCACCGATACCAGGAAAAGGATACTTGAAAAATTCCGTAGTTCACCGAGTGGTGTACTTATAGTAACAACTGTCGGTGACGAGGGGCTCGATATACCCGATGCTAACGTAGGTATCATAGTATCAGGGACAGGTTCGAGGAGACAATTTATCCAAAGACTCGGAAGAATTCTTAGACCAGGCAAGGATAAGGAAGCAATACTCTACGAAATAATCGTGTCAGGCACACATGAAGAGTATCAATCGAAAAGACGGAAGAAAACATTGCTAGATGATTACGGATTATAATAGCCATACATGCATGATATAATGAATATGTTATACATTGTTCAATGTAATAGTTGAAGTAACGTCAATAACACTGTAACAAATAGTTCGGCCCTATATCTTTCATACATATAAACATCGATAACAACAGTTTCTTTTCCCCGTACAATTACTGCTGGCAAGCATTCTTTATTATTCGCATAAAAAGCTATAGGAATACTGTCTACATATTCTTTCATCGCTTTATTGATTGTTTTCTCATATTTACTGTCAAGAAATGGTCTTCGTGATACAAAGCCTGATGCATTTGTTTTTTCTATTGCAGATATGATTATGAATTCATGATCGCACAAATCATAATCTGGAATATTGAACTCTATTTTAATACCTGCTAATTCGTATACTTCGGAAGATCTCTCACCCTGTTCGTTACGAGTTTTGCTAAAATAGCTGATTAGTTTTAGTAAGTCATACAAACGTATAAACTCAACTTCTCCCCAAGAATCCCTCCGTGTCACAAAACAATAACCTATACTGTCACAAATATACCGAACTTTTTGTTCTGCCATTATTTCAGCTTTTCCTGGTATAACTATTGTTAATGGAGGTATAGCTACCCATATAGAATTATTTGTATTATATTTGTTTGCAACAACATATGAAGGTTCTATTATAATTCCTATACTATCTAATCCGAGTTTTTCCATATCATTAGCTATTAATTTATAGAACTCTAAGACGTTTTCTTGGCCAGGGAATATCAGTATTGAGCCAGCCGGAATACGCATGAGGCTATCCCAATATTTAGAGCAATTTTATAATACAATATAATTGTTATCTGTGTTAAGGGTGCTAATAGTATGAGTGAAGAGGAACATGACAAAAACAAAGTTATAAAGGTTTTCGATGCTCAAGCCAGGATCGGTGAAGTGATCCAAGGACTACAAAACATCATACTCCGTCCAGAGGACCTATCAAGCCCAGTCTCGTTCCAAATGGCAATATCGCGGATAATGGACGCACTCATGAAAAGCGTCGAGGAAGGTCCAAAAAAGAAATACGTAGCCGAGATAAGATTCACCGATAGTCTTGGCAATCCAGTCGTAATAGCTGTCGATCTAGGTGAAAGCCTCCCACCATTCTCCAAACGCGAGATTAAAGCCCGCATACTGATAGAACTATATGAGGATCAGGACTGATCACCTAATAATCTATATACTTTGCAAGACCTTCAATGATAGAAATCATATGATGAACATTGTAAGGGCTGACTTCAAGGATGAGGAATAACCAGGCTACTGATAAAATTAGCAGATTATTGAAGAAACGAGAGCTGCTGGCATACTATGTACTCTGCAAAGAAGAAATAGAATACAATATTGGAGAAGCCCTCGACACTATTATTAATGAGCTAATATTATCCAAAAAAGTTGCCTGGAATATACTGAGAAGGTTAATAAGACTAGGGCTTCTTACCCGTACAGATAACGTTCATGTAAAGTGTAAAGAATTCTATAGTTATTTCGACGCTTTACTACAAAGCTATAGGGAGAGACGGGCACGCCGTACAGGAACTATGTGGCGGAAGCGCTAGAAAAACACTATTGTTTTATTTCTGTTATCCTAACCTCGTTACTCCTTTACCTTGAGCTTTATCTCAATTGTGCTTACTCTGGTCTCGCGGCCGCTGGGGTTGGTTACTGTCTGGCTGCCGATCTTTATCTCTTCGATGTCTACCTTGCCAGGTAGGAACCTGTTCCTGACTATCTCTACTGTGTCGACAGCTTTGCTGATTGCTCTTCCTCTAGCCTTAACGACGATTTCCTTTACGCCCTGGTGTATTAGGGTTAGGACTGCGATTACGTAGTTCATTACGGGTTTCTTACCGACTAGTACGGTGTTGCTTGCATGAGGTGTTGCCTCTGCCATGATGCCCACCTATTGACAACGCTTGTTTTAGTCTAGACCCTATGAATCCTAGGGTTTCTATATAAACTTTACTCTTATCCTTAATAAAACGGTTTTGTGAGTGTTATTGTCCCCTTTCCTTTTAATCCAAAGCGCTATAACGATATCCTTTCTAGGGATGATTATGCAGAGAAAAATTATTTTAGACCCTATTTATTCACGTGCATGTCCCTCATGTGGCGGCGATGCAGAAGCGATTTCGCTTGAAAAAACCGGTATTTGTACTAGGTGTTTTTCAACTAATAATAAATACACATTATCAGCCCTCGAATCATATCATGATCTTCTAGAGGAGACCGAGTATTTTGCAAAATTTTTCCAGGAAATCAACAATGGTTTTCGCCCATGGGGGGCACAGAGAGCTTGGGCAAAAAGACTGCTCAAAAAAGAAAACACAGTGATAATTGCGCCTACAGGAATGGGGAAAACAACACTACTGATCACGTACGCGCTGTATGCTGTTAAAGAGTATAATCATAGAGTACTCTATTTAGCACCAACAAAAGCATTGGCCAAGCAAATATATGAAAAACTGAAAACTAGTGGAATGAGTGGTGCCAGAATAGTATTTTATGACTCGTCACTATCTAAGAAGAAGCGCGAAGAAATACTTAGTACCATAAAAAACGGACAGTACGATATTCTCGTCGTGACAAATCACTTCTTATCTAGATACAACGACATCATAATGAACAGCAACCCCGATATTATCATGATCGATGATGTTGATTCTTTAATGCGTAGTGCGAAAAGTATAGTGAAACTCCTCCATTTACTAGGTTATGATGACGAAGTTATAGAGCTAATTAAGAAAAAACATTCTATTCTATGGAAACTCATAGTGCTTCGCTCGTTGAACAAGGAAGAAGAATCAAAAGAACTTATCAAGAAACTTTTAGAAATCGAGATAAGAATAGATGAAAAGCTTGCCAATATTAAAAGGAAACAAGTTATAATTTCTTCGGCTACGGGAAGAATGCGGGGCGGTTATGCGTCTGTACTAAGGGATCTCCTACGCACCGATATATCAGGTATAACAATATATGGCAGAAACATAACCGACACATACTATTTGTTCGAAACACATGAAGAACTAGCTAGCCGTGTAATCGATGTAATAAAAAAGCTCGGACCAGGCTGTTTAGTACTCATAAGTCCTAGACATCCCCTTAAAGATCTTTTCAAGCAGATCACGTCTATACTTAAGAATAAAGAGCTAGGATTAACTATAGCTGAAGCATCACCCCGCAGTATTAAGATGTTCATTGAGGGTAAAATCGACGTCATTATAGGCAGTTCAAGCTATTATGGAATGAGCGTTAGAGGCATAGATGCTCCCGAATACATTAAATATGTTATCTTCTTAGGAACACCTGCTTTCACTATAGATCTCGATAACTTTCTAACAAATATATCGCTACTCTCGAGAGCCTCATTATTGCTCTACGAAGAAACTAATAAGAATAACTATAGAGAGATAGGCGCAAAGCTAAGAAACCTGTTATTCAAACTTAGCCCAGGCGAAAGGAGGCTTTTATCATATCTAATGAAGGGAAAGATCACTATAGATGATATTACTAATGAAAAAATAATTAGACTATACAATGAAGTTAACGCATATTACAAACAAATAATGGGAGATCTAAAAGAAATTCTTGAAAAGAAGAAAATATTGAACATGGGTACAATAACTCTCTACTATGATGAACGCTCAAAATCATATAAAGCAATCATTCCCGATGTCATGACTTATATTCAAGCTAGCGGAAGAACAAGCAGGCTCCTAATGGGCAAAATGACTCATGGCCTCTCAATAATATTTGAAAACACTATGTTTTCCAATGTTGTCAAATCATTAGAGAAGAGACTGAATATATATAATGATCAATTATTGTTCAAGGAACTAGATCAGATCAACTTACAGGATGAGATCAGAAAGATAAAGGAGAGTAGAACTAAGAAGAATGAAGCAACTTCCTTAAAATATAAGAACGTGCTATTGGTGGTAGAATCTCCTACCAAGGCTAGAACAATTGCTAGGTTTTTCGGGAAGCCTACTAGGAGAAAAATTGGCAGTGTAAGTGTATATGAGATACCATTTATATCTGATGATACGGTTATACATATGAATGTAATAGCTACGCGCGGCCACATATACGACCTGACAACAGAGCCTCTTGGAGTATATGGCGTGATCTTCGAAGACTCGAGAATAGCCCCCAAATACGAAACAATAAAGCGCTGCAGAATCTGCGGATATCAGTTCACCTTCGGAGATAAATGCCCCAGATGCGGCAGCACCGCTTTCTACGACTCTATCGAGATAGTAAATGTTCTGAGAAAACTAGCTTCCGAAGCCGATGAAGTATATATTGCAACAGACCCTGACATAGAAGGAGAAAAAATAGCGTACGACGTATACTTAACCGTCAGGCCTTTTGTAAAAGAAGAGCAAATATGGAGAATAGAACTACATGAAATCACATTATCCGAGCTCAGGAAAGCGCTAAATGACAGGAGGAGGATTAATAAAAAGCTCGTCAACGCCGAGATCTATAGACGCGTACTGGATAGACTTATCGGATTCAGCTTAAGCCAGAAATTATGGATAAAATACGGGAAGAACTGGCTGGGGGCAGGAAGAGTACAAACACCTGTCCTAGGATGGATCATAGACCAGTACAATAAGTGGAAGCTGAAAAGATGCAAACTAGTAATCCTCAGCTTACCCAACGATCTCAAAATAAGATTCCATCTAGACAAGACGAACTACAGGGAAATAGTCAGCATAATTAAGAATAAGGGAATTAAACTAGAAGTCAAAGAAATTACGGAAAAAACCTTCAACCCACAACCACCATACACTACGGATAAATTCCTAGAGGATGCATCAAGACTGGGGATACCGTCCAAGCTTGCCATGAAAATCGCACAAGAGCTCTTCGAATCAGGCTTAATCACCTATCATAGAACAGATTATACCTATGTTTCCTCTACAGGGATCTCCATAGCTAGACAGTACATAGAAAAACACGGTTTTAACAACCTATTCAAACCTAGCCACTGGGGCGATAAAGGCGCACATGAAGCCATAAGACCCACTCATCCATTAGATGTAGATGAACTCATAAAAGCTGTTTCCGAAGGATTAATCAATCCTACAATCCCGCTGACCGGGCTACACTATAAGATCTACGGCATGATATTCAATAGGTTCATTGCGAGCCAGCTAAAACCCTACAAAGCCAGAGTTGCTAAGATAATAGTTTATGCAGCAGATAAGAAATTAGCTGAACTAGAACTAGTCTTGGAGATACTGGAACACGGATACGACGTAGTTAGAAAGGTAAAGACGTATTCATCAGTAATAAGTATAGCTGGAAATATGATGAAACCATCAAGTATAAAGGTAGTAGACTCGTCTCTAGAAAGACTGCATAGCGAGGGATCAATTATTAAGTTAATGAAAACAAAAGGTCTTGGAAGACCCAGTACTTATGCCTCCATAATTTCCAGCATAGTCAGACATGGATATGTGATCAGGTCTAAGAAGAAAGGCTACTTAATCCCTACAAAAACGGGTATAGAAGTATACGATTATCTAGTCAAAAACTATGCCGAGCTAGTCTCAGAGATTACAACTAAACATATGGAGGAAACTATTGACATGATAGCATCAGGTAAAGTGAATGTAGAAGATGCAATAATCAATGTACTTGAGAAGATAACATCATATAGACTACCAACAACAGTCAGCCTACCGACTAGCAGCGTAGAATCATAATTGATTAAGGAATGAGCATATACTTCCTAAATTTATTATAGTTATTCTCAGTATTTCCGTCGAACCCTGATCGCTATATATGATCTTCTCCTACCTCTAAATCTCTCGCTCCCTATCTCAACGTTAACTAGTTCGATACTATCGCCGAGCTTATCTTTCAGTATCCTATAGACATCAACAGCCTTACTTATGAAGTCTCCTCTCCCCTTAATTATTATCTCATCGATACCCTCGTTAAAACTGACGATTGCATCGAAGATGTAGTCATCAATATGTTTTTTACCTATATCAATTATCTTTGTCTGGGGCGATAACACTTCATTGCACCACCGTATATTCCTCGTATAACACTACTGTACTAATCGAAAATACATGAGAAGGATTATTTAAGGTCTACTATGAAGCCATGATTATCAGCCGGGATTCGTGTACTACTTCATCCCTTCATGGTCCTTGGATAGGGCGTTCATCATCCTGTTCTTCTCAATTATTTCTCTAAAGACCTGGATTAAAAGTCTAGAAGTCTCGGTGAGATACGATGCCGCTATAGCTACATCACCACATGAAATATAAACTGTTCGTGGTATAAGTAGAAGATCTAACTGTTCGATTTTATCGCCCAATCGGGGAACTATTCTAATGATCGATCTATTTTTCCTGGCATTATAAACACATAATACTAGGTTATCATTAATGTTCGACCCTGATAACGTATTGTTATTACTATGTACTATTTTCTGAAACACAGAATTCTCGCATAGGTTATCCTTTACTCTCATATAAGTTTCAGCACAGATCATGCTTATTCGATTCGATATCGAGATTAGAATATCTTTGATCTGAGAAATAATTTGATTAACTTCCGAAATTGCTATACATTTACCTATTCTTAATGTGTATAGATCAGCTATATCTACCCGAAATCCTTGTTTCTCAAAAACATGTTTGATATAAGATACAGGGTACTGCCTCTTTATCTCTATTCGAATGTTAAAGCATATCTGTACAACCCTTCGATCGACCCGAGGCTCAGACGGGGATAACTTCTTCATTTTTAACTCAGTCCTCTCATCCTCTTCATCGCCTAATACATGTATGTTTAGTTTTTCAAGACTGAGTATATCTTGCTATTATCATATTGTAAAATCAGTAACACGGACCATCTTCATCTACTCTAAATGTATCCGACAGTGGCTTATCATCATCAAGTACATGTTGATAAATGTAGGGCTAATTTATCCTATCGCTCATAAGCTGGTGTAGAGCATTGATATTTATAAGTAGGATAAAATTATTGGATAACGTAGCTCGAAAATAATATGTACGTGATCGACGATGATGTCTCAACCGTCCCAGAAAACAAGCCTGCTGATAGGTCAGATCAGCATTCTCATTATATCGTTAGTAACGGCCTTCCTGCCACAGTACTCCATGTATATCTTCCTCGGCTACTTCATCATCATAATGATTGTTATGTTCAGAAGTTCTAGAAAAATGAGCAAAATACCTCCTAAGAACGAGCTTGGAGCACCGATATTCAAGGAAAACGGCGCTATCAAGATAGCTATGAATGACGAGCTCCTAACACAAGAACTTAAAAAACAAGCCATGGGTTCTATGGGACTATTAATGCTTACATTCATGGTATTCATACTCTTCCCGCTCTACAGACAATACGCATTCATACCTATCCATGATGCACTCTCATCAGCCATTGGTAACACGATCATAGTTAATTTTCTGGACTACTACATAATGTACCAAGTCATATTCGGAATCCTAACCCTCTCTAGGATCCTGATGCAAAACAAGTTGGGACAAATGAACCTAATGATACCTCAGAAATTCCATCTTTACCGAATAGGCATCGTTGCAAACGATAGAATGTTCATACCTCTAACAAATGACTTATGCTTCGTCTTCGATAGAAAAAGACACTATGTAGAAATAAGAAGCACAAAGAACAAAGGATTCAGAATAAGGCTCTATACAGATGCCGTGAGCGAACTAGTTGAAAAACTGAAAAATCTAAAGGTGAACCAATGTGCCGAGGAGCCGAAAATATAAGTGCATAATCTGTGGACGTATCTTCCCGGAAGGTCAAGGAATTGTGATCAAATATGGGAAAACCCTACTAACATTTCATAGCAATAGATGTGCATCAAAATTTCTAAGACTACTCCTCGAACGAGTACCTCCCGAAGAACTAGAGAAATATATTAAAAGAATTATTAATGAGCAGGAGGAAAAACTAAGATCTCTTGAGGAAATCAAGAAGAAGAAAATATAGACTATAAGGTCTGTTCGCGGTAATGTCATCATCCCTTACGGTCCATGGGGGGCAAGTCTCTTCATCCCATACGTAGTAATCTAGCAATTGCTCTCCAATAACGATTATTCATTACTTTTCGATTTCTTTAGAAATCTACTACTTATCTTATCGATAACATCGTCATTTAGCCCGATCTTTTTTATCATATCGAGTGCTTTCTCAATTGCCTCTTCATCATTAATCGCGTTAATATTAAAAACTATATTTGTCCTTCTCAACCGAACTCTATATCTTGATTGGCCTAGAAAAGTGTATCTTTCCAGTATTTCCAGATCCTTTCTATCAACCAATATTATCACCGAGAATGACAACATAATTTATTCGGTCAAACCCTGCCCTCATCATTATTTATCAGTGATCGAGGGCTTCCACATCTATTTCATTTTCTTTCCACTTAGATTTTAATATATGATACCCTTCTTGAAGGGCCATTGGCAGGGTTTTCGTAGAGCCTATAATTGCTATGAAATTAGCGTCACCAACCCATCGTGGAACTACATGGAAATGTATGTGACCTGGAACCCCTGCACCAGCAGCTCTACCGATGTTTATCCCTATATTGAACCCGTCTGGATTGAAAGCCTTTCTTAAAACTTTGACTGAACGTCTAACAAGCATGCACATCTCACTATATTCTTCATCGGTTAGTTCCGATAGATCACCAACATGCCTATATGGTACTATGAGCAAATGTCCTGTATTATAAGGATAAGCATTCATAACAACATATGATAACTTACCGCGAAAAATTATCAAAGAATCATCATCGCTATGCCTTGGTAATTCGCAGAAAACACATTTTGTGCTAGAATCAATTTTTCTAATGTATTCATATCTCCATGGATTCCAAAGTAGTTTAAACCCGGCCAACCCCATTATCCCTCGCAGATGCAGCCCCTAAGCTAAGTAGAATATCATCGGTTATATCTCCTTTAATAAGCACTATATACGGATTACTTCGATGAAGAAAAGCATGGTATTCATGTCTATACCATGATATTGTTATAAAGCGCTGATCTTTACATTTTATTATATATGTTCTAAGGAAGAGATCAAGATCGCTTAGCACATCGTGCTTCTTTTCTACAGTGCTCTTCGTATCTATATCTCCACGACATATCGCAATATAGCGTTCACCCTGTATCGGTATATCCTTTATTAACCTATATGAATCGATCACAAAGATTTTCTTGATAATCATTTTTAATATTCGCCGAATATTTCTGGACTTGTAATCAAGCATAATGATAGACACGAAATATCACCGGTGAGCTAACATGTTCGATCAATACTTCGTAGTGCTCAAAGCATTTATCGCAATATTATTTCTGGCATGGTTCAGCATACTCGACTACAAGACAAGAGACATACCTGATAAATATATATGGTTATGGGGATTTGTAAGTATAGCTTTATTCATAGCTACACTATTCCTATATAGGACAGTACTACGATTATTCATAATCTATACAATACTATCAATCATTATAGGTCCAGGATTATTCGGACTATTATCCTACTTCGAGCTCATGGGATGGGCCGACTTCTTCGCGATCTTATGGATTACATTAATGTTCCCAATCCCTGATCTCTACCAGATAAACATTGTTAGTTTTCCATCATTCTTTCATTTTCCACCAATAATACCAATAATCCTCTACTCAAGTCTCTCGATAGCATTAATAGCAATATTCAGAGGAATCCATACTCTGGTTAAATATAGGAATCTCTTACCACCTAATACCTCAATTAAAGATAAATTAGCACTGATTTTCACTGGTAGAGTTGTTTCGATAAAGGAATATCTCAGTATGCGTCACTACTATCCATTAACTATCCCTAAAGTTAAGGATGGAAAGATCACATACATAGTAAGAAGAAGTTTTGATATATATGAAGAATACGAAGAGTACCAGAGAGAGTTAGAAGAAATGTTAAATAAAGGATTGATCAAAGCTGATGATAAAATATGGGTGACCTACGGGATACCGTTTATCATTCCTTTACTGCTTGGATTCATATGCACAGTAATTATAGGCGACACACCAATACTCTATATATTGTTCCGTCTTTGACGATCACAATATTTCTGCTTTCTTCACCCAATAAACCTATGCTATTGAGTACTATTACTCTTCGGGATCCCTTATTCCTTCATCCACTATGACGAATACCGCTTCTCCTTCAGGCAGATGAGGAGCATCAACTATTTTGGCTATCCTTCTATTGCCTTTAGCTTTTCTCAGCTGTACTCTAACCCCAGGTGTATGCGCTAGAACATGTCCTCCTACAGCCTGTGTAGGATCACCATAGAAGACATCAGGCCTAGCCATTACCTGATTAGTGACTACAACTGCTATGTTATAAGCTTCTGCTAGTCTAACCAGCTGATGTAGATGTTTGTTTAGCTTCTGTTGCCTTGTTGCTAAGTTCTCTCTACCGGGATACTCCGCTCTGAAATGACTTGTCACCGAATCTATTATAACAAGCTTCACATTTTCCTTGGGAACCAATGTAAATAATTCATCAACTATCGCCATCTGATGATCGCTGTTATAAGCTCTCTGATAAAGTATGTTTTCCATTACCTCGTCAGGATCTAGTCCCAGCCCCCTAGCCATCGCCTCGATACGCTCCCATCGGAATGTACCCTCTGTATCAATATAGACGGCCTTGCCTTTGAGACCACCGCGCTCTGGTGGAAGCTGTACGTTCACGCTCAGCTGGTGGCATATCTGTGTTTTCCCAGTACCGTATTCACCGAAGAACTCCGTTATGGTCTTCGTCTCGATTCCTCCGCCTAGTAAGTCATCTAAGTTCTTACTGCCTGTTGTTATCTTTCTAACGCTTAGTCTTTCCATCTTAACCTCCTTGGCTGTCTTAAACCTGATCCCTAATGCTTTCCTAGCAGCCGCAATTATTTTCTCGGCTGTTGTACGAGGTATTCCCGCTTTCTCACTGATTTCTTCAGCCCTAGATACAGCTATTGCCCAGAGTGTAGCGTATCCTGCTTCTTCGAGTTTTTTAGCTATTGTTGCACCTACTCCGGGGAGATCCCTAATTGTTTTGACCTGTTCACTCATCTTAACACCAACCCAATACTAACATTTTTAAAAAGACCTTTATAAGTCATCATAATACTTTCGCCCTACTATTCACAGCACAACCTTAATAAAATTATTCACCTTAATATAGCAAATACAATAAACGCTAACCATATTTCATCAAGATATAGGTGTAAAAATATTGATAACAGTCTCGGTTCAACTAACTAGTATAAACGCTGAACGACTAACTGACTCGATCCCTCAGAAAATACAGTTTAATATTAACTTAGCTTTACCGTCCAATCCACCCTATCATCAAGAATCAAAACTCATAATACCATTCACATTTACACTATCATCTATGCCTCCAGTAGTACAGATCATTCTTAAAGGAAACGCTATTGTAATCAGTGACAATAAGGAAGAACTTAAGAATATCGAGAAAGACCTTAAGAAGAAAAATGTTCCCCCAATGATAGTACAAGCCGTATTCACAGCAATGATATCTGAATCAATAATAATCAGCAGATCTCTAGGTACACCTCCGCCAATACCCGGACTACCACCCATGCCTGTACAGCAGGGAAAAGATGAGAGAAAAAGTCAAGGTTTTAGCCCAGGAACAGTCATATAATTCTCTGCGTAGATGGAGGCTGAAAATCATTGAGGCTACTACTAATACATGCTAAAAAATTCCAATATAGTGTTACGGAAAAAGCCGTTAAGAATCCAGAGGAAATAAATGAAGCCGATAGAACTGGTAGTTTTGATAACACCCTAGTAGTCTTTACATCAATCGAAAAAGATGACGATGAAAACGTCATCAACAAAGCAATAGAAGAAATAATAGATACTGCTGAAAAAGTGAAGCCCTCTTCCATAGTCATATATCCCTACGCACACCTCTCAACAGAACTTGCTGATCCCCTCATAGCACAGAAGCTATTTTCACAACTATATGAGAGGCTAGCGGAAAAAATAGATCTGCCAGTATATAAGGCGCCCTTTGGCTGGTACAAGTCTTTCACCTTAGAATGCTACGGACATCCCCTTAGCGAACTGTCCAAGACTATCAAGAAGACTAAAGGCGGAGAAATAGTACGGAGAGAGCTCAAGAAGATATTCTACATAGTAACACCGGATGGAAAAGTATTCAAACCCGAAGAATTCGACTACACAGAATATCCCGATCTGAAAATACTTGTTGATAAAGAAGTATTCGGAAAAGAGCTTGAAGGCGGTAAAAACATAGTCAATAAGTACTGTAGAAAATTCGGCTTCGAATGGGAGCCCATGAGTGATCACGGTCACATGCGCTACGGACCACACGCTACAACTATAATGGAGACCCTGTTCCAATATTCCTGGCAGGTTGCAAGAAGCCTTGGAATCCCTGTATTCAAAGTAATAGGTACCAACATGTTTGATCTATCGGAGAAACCAGTACTAGAACACGCATTACTGTTTGGCGATCGATTATATGAACTAGAAGTAGAGGGTAAAAAATACGTTATGAGATATGCGGCATGCCACCAGCAATTCGCTATGCTGAGAGACTGGATAATAAGTTACAAGAACCTACCCTTCGGAATGTTCGAAGTTGCTGACAGCTATAGATTAGAACAGAGAGGAGAACTAAACCTGTGCTTCAGGCTTAGGAAATTCTACATGCCAGATCTACACATACTGACCAAAGACCTCGACCAAGCAATCGAAGCTTCAAAGATTGTCCAGAAAAAGATCCTAGAAGAAGTAGCCAAAGTAGGACGAAGATATGTTGCACTGTACAATGTGACACAGGACTTCTTCGAGAAATACAGAGATGTATTAGTGGATTTCATAAAGAGGGATAATTACCCGGCACTAGTCGCTGTCATACCATCGGGCATATACTACTGGGTACTAAATGTCGAATACCACATAATAGACAACTTAAAACGGCCTAGAGAAATAGCGACCTTCCAAATAGATATCGGAAATGGTAAGAGATTCAATATAACCTATACAGATGAAAACGGTGAAAAGAAGCATCCAGTCATAATACATACCGCGATCCTAGGCGGGATAGAGAGATATATATACATGGTATTAGACACTGCAGCCCAGATGCAGCTCAGCGGAAAAACACCATACATTCCAACATGGTTATCACCGATCCAAGTAAGAATAATACCTATCAAGAACGAATACCTTGACTACGCCAGATCCGTAGCAGAAAAATTAATGGCCAAAAACATTCGTGTCGACATCGATGATAGAGATGAAAGCCTCGGCAAGAAAATACGTGACGCTGGAAGAGAATGGATACCCTACATCGTTGTTATTGGTGAAAGAGAAATAAAGAGTAATACAATCAATGTCAGGTTTAGGAAAACAAACGATCAGAAAATAATGAGTGTCGACGAGCTAATACAGGTTATCGAGCAAGAAATAAAAGACTATCCGAGAACACCGCAGACCTTGCCAGTACTACTGAGCCAGAGACCTATTCCGAGTTATCAAGCCTAAACCCTTTTAACACGTTTTTATAAGAGCTACATCCGCTAAACGGTGTAACCCTCTATGGTAGAGAAAAAATTCCTTGGACGACATCTAATGATCAAGGGAAAATATATCGAGGATCTACTATCAGGTAAAAAGAAAGCAACTATTAGGAAAGGAATTGTTATACCAAAATACAAGGAAATGATAGTGCATGGTGGAGGAAGACCTGTAGCAAAAATACGGATTAACAGAGTCTATTATAAGAAATTAAAGGATCTCAGCGATTCCGACGCTATAAAAGATGGTTTCAGAAATAAATCGGAGCTTTTGAAAGCACTAGAAACAGTATACCCTGGAATAAAACCCGATGATTGGGTCACAATAATAGAGTTCGACGTAGTCCAGCGGCTAGACAATATGAGTGTAGAAGAACCCTATATGGGATTATCGCCTGGTGATTTGGCAAGAATAGCTCTTCGATACCTACAAGACGAATTAACGGACAAGGATAAAAAGATACTACTTGATCTAACACGGACCAATAGTATTAGGGCGACAGCACAAAGATTGTTTGGAACCATAGAAAAGAGGTATATTGTAAGAAAAACATTAAAGAAAGCATTACATAAACTCCTGGAAAAAGGTATAATTAGTCGTCAAAAAAGACTAGAATAAGGCGATCAATATGACGTACTGGATACTTAAATGTCGCACATGCGGTAACACGTGGAAACTTAATGTGAGCTATCCGCTCAAGAAAGAATTTACAAAGCTATACCATTATTGCCCGTTTTGCAAGAAGAACACGTTTCATGATATATTAGAGTATGTAGAGTAAAACAAATAATAGAATGATGAATCCACGGGAATGACCCTAGAGAAGGGGATGAGTGCACCTGTCTCAGCTGATTATTAGCAATGAATGAACAATAACATAAGCTCTAAAACCCCTCACATATAGAATCCAAAACTTTCTAGCGCTGATTCCTACCCTTGCTGCGAACCCGTAGATAGGAGGCTCAGAGAAATCTTACCTAGACAAAAACCCTCAGGACCAATAGTAAGTATAATACTGCCCTAATCCTGCTAAGGCTACCTGGACAGCTTTCTTCCCGGACATCTTTATTCGCCATCTACATGTTTACCTTGGATATATTTTTACATGTAATGTAGCATTTTCTATCTTTGAAATGCTCATCAGTAGAACTAATGTTTGAAGCTATTGCAAGACGGGGCTAACCCTATTCCATGAAATATGTATTTGCTATTTGTTTAAAGTAAAGCTTATTATGGTAAACCTCTTAAGGTTTACTCAGGTGTACTATAGTGAACGAACACAGGGTATGGCCCCTACCGTACTCGGGACTCCCAGCGATCCTGAATAGTGCGGCCTTCGTATTACTTACCTTCGCATTAATAGCTATTGTGTCGCATTCGAATACTTACTTCCTAGTGTTTTTCCTTACTGGTATAGCTATGAATCTAGTGGCTTCAGGAAAACGTGTAGTTATTCGTAATGAGTATATAGTGCTGGAGTATGGCTTCCCTAAGCCAGTCCTTAGGTATGTTGTGAGGGATGTTGTTGAGATCTTTGACATTAACGAACTAAGCAGGGGTAGGTTAGTGAAGTACTTTAAGGCTTTGCTAATACCTTTCATATTAGTTATGATTCTCCCACTGGCGTATGTCGTGGTTAAGGGCGCCTATCCGAACCCCGCTTACCTCCCCTTAATGGTAATCCCTATAATAATGGGCGTCCTTCTCCTCATGTACCTTATATTCACTGCATCCTCCTACAGGAGGTTCCTCGTGAAAGCATCTATAGCTACGGCCGTGGTTTCAGCGTATGTAGTATCCATTGCGGTAGGATTCCTTTACAGGGACTTTTACGGTAGGTCAGTATTCTCGGATCCAACAGCCGTTGCGGTCTGGTTGGTAAGCGTGTTGCTTTTCGCAGTACTAGCAATAGCAATAACTTTCTTTGCTGGCAGGAACCACATAGTCATTTTGGTCGACACTAGGGGCAGGTACTACACCGTTGGGACAGCAAGCACCGAGATAGCGAGGGAATTCATGAGTATGGTATTTAACGTAATGAGGGAGAGTCGCGAGGGTTCCGAGGATGATGACGATGCTTAAGCTACCAAAGAGAATGGAGGAAGTTCTCTTGGCTGTGTATGGTTACGGTAAGCGCGAGTCCGAGGTAGCTAAAGAGTTGGGTGTGAGTAAGCAGGCAGTGAGTAAGTTTGTTAGGGAGGGAAGAGCTAGACTCACAGAGATATTCCTTGAAGTAAGTGAGGTACTTCACGCCGACCTAGTTAGGATCAACCTGAGAAAGGGATACGCAATTATTAGGCCTAGACAACTGAGGGTTAACGCATACGTGTTCTACGTCCCAGGATATGGCCCGCGTGTGCTCTTTAAGGGAGACATTAAATGCTCGAATGAAACACATACACTATGTAAGGATATAATTAAAGCCATAAAGGCCTGGGGCCTCATCGAAGCCTGCAACGGCGTCAGCAACGAAGAGGGCATCATAAGGTGCGTTATCAAGCTTCTTGAAGAGTGAGGGGAAATATGTTTGCTAAAACATATAATAAGTAACGCAGTTAACTACAGCCTATCACCTTCTCTAATGAGATGGCAGACGTGCTTAATGACATAGCCATCGTAGCCGTCAACCTAGGGGAGACAGATGCTTTTTATCCAAGCCCTCTTTTTAATTCATGCTGAAAACCATGTATATGTCTGCTCAAAACTTCTCCGGAATAAACATATTTTGTGCAGTTGAACATAATAGTTTTCAAGACCATATAGCAATACCAGCCCGATGGTGTTAAGCATTGAGCCAGATACGTTTTCCACGAAACGCTCTGTTCTTCCTCATTTTGTCGTTTATCCTATTATTCATGGTTTCATTAATGAGAATCATTGGCGGAGTTTTACTGGATAGCCCTGTATTAAATATTGAAGGATATCATGCATTCATAGATACAGTTATATCTTTCTTCATAGTTTTCACAATATTTATTGTTAGATCATCTTTGTCGGAGAAGTTTCCATATGGACTGTATAAGCTAGAAGATCTTACTGCCATTATACTAAGCTTGATAATATTATTTACATTGTTTACAAGCATTGACGAAATCTTTCATAAACCACCAGCACCCAATATTGTTGTACTTATCATTCAGTCGATGACGATCCCTCTACTGGTACTATCTGTATTGTCAAAATATAAGGCTGCAAATATTCTTCATTCGCCTTCACTGAGAGCCGATGCTGCACACATGTTCGTAGATGTGATAGAGACTTCATCAGTTACACTTGGATTATTCTTGTTCTTGATGACACATTATGGAATCATATATACAGTATCACTTATTATAGCCCTTATAGGATTACTATTAGCTGCTTATGAAGCGGCTCACGACTCTGTTCTCGCTATCCTAGACCTACCTAAGGATAAAGATTTTCTAAAGAACCTGAGAATTTATCTGGAAAAACTAATCCGTGGTAAGGCCGAATTAGTAGATTTAAAGGCTCGGTGGGCTGGGCCCATAGTATTCGTCGAGATCCTTCTACGTTCACATCCATTAAGTACCCTAGAATCAATAGGAAGACTTACTCGATGTATAGAGGAAAACGTCCGTAAAAAATTCGAAGATGTCAAATACATCGTTGTAATGGTTGAGCCTACCATTAGAAAGTATCTCAAGATCGTTGTACCACTAGAGAAACCTGATCCATTATCACCAGTATCTGAGCATTTCGGTAAAGCCCCATATTTTCTTGTGGTTGAAGCCAAGCAGGAACATATTGTAAGCAAACAAATCATTAGTATTAATGATATTGTTAGTAGGGATCTTATGAGTAGAGAGAAAACCGGAATTCCTATGAGCCTCTTAAGAGGAGCTGAAATAGCGGAAAACATGCATAAACTAGGTGTAACAGATATTATAGTTAAAAACATTGGTGAAATAGCCTATTCATTATTACTACGTCATAAAATCGTTGTTTGGAAAGCCACTGACGGCTCAGCGATAGAAAACGTGGAGCGCTTGGTTAAAGGATACCTAGAGGTCATGGATCAGCCTACACACGAGGCCAGCTGGAAGAAGAACCTATGACCTAACTAGTCGATCCAATCTCCCGTCTCGATTTTTGTAGGAATATAGGTGTCAGCCAAGAACTTCAATCCTTTGCTAGCCATAGCTTCTATCTCGAGCTTAGCTAGTTTTGAGAAGAATATGCTGATCTCTTTGATCCACTCAGGAGTTCTAAACCATGGATATCCGGATACACCCATTTTACGCTGACGAATATACTTTTTGATCTCAGGATTGCTTATCAATTTATCAGCAACATCGTAGCCTACAAGCTCAACGGCTCTCTCAACATCTTTCTTCTTCGCCTTGATGATATAGTTCTTTCTCTCCTTCTCCGAAAGATAAGGCTTCTTCCTAGGCTTGGATAACACGTTCTTTAGGTCCTTGCCGAATATCGATGTTAGTTTCTTGATGTTTTTAGCGGCTTCTTCCTCACCAAATATGTCTGTCATTGATACCCCGATGAATTTCGCGTTGGGTGTGGCAAGTCTTTCGCTCTCGTAAGACAATGTTATCGATCCTATCTTGAATACACTGTAAATATACCATCCATACGGGTCGGCGTCTGTAAGAATATATATTGGTAGTTTAAGTTCTTCGCTAAGCCTTCTTACAAATCTACGTGTTGCTCTGTCAGGTTGTCCCGCGCTTGTAATGAGTATTGCCTTGTATTTTTTCCAAAAACCGTATCTGTGTAGCTGTTGAAATACTGCGTCCTTCTCTACTACAAGAACGAATTCTGCATCAATATCTTTGAACTCTATTAGATCAGGTGTCGGCTCAATAGCGTAGGCTCCATGCCCCATCTTGCTTAGATCAATAACATCATCACCGCTCCTTATAACGAGATTTCCGACAACTTTACCTTTCTCCTTACTAAGAATAAGCATCTCTTCTCTAAGTACGCCGAGAAATACTTCTATATCCCTAATCACAGCGTCCGATTCTCTCTGTTCGTCCCAAGTGTTTTCGTGATGTAGTCTGCCGAGTATATCGCGGTAGCTTATAGTGTGTTTTCCCCTGTAGTATAGGTCACGGATCGTTGGATACTCGTCGTTTACAAGTGCCTCGTATATTATCGAGGCCATTAACAGGGTCTGCATAAACTTCCTAGCCTCATTAACGTCGAGAAGACTACGTCTTTTCATCTCTGGACCTAAGAGAAGTAGTTTTTTCTTCATATCGTAGATTGTATTGCTGAGAACCCTCTTAGGCATGATTAATACTGGTCTTTTACCCTCGAGTATTCTTTTAGCTATTGATGCGAACTTCTTCCTCAATATCTCGATGCTCTTCTGCCTAGCGTATTTATCGACAGATGATATAGCCATACTAGATCACCTGCTCACACACCTATTTCAACGCTTTTGACCACCTTGTAGACCTCATCCTTCGGTATACCTGTGCGTAGAGATACTATCTCTACCAGTTTTTCTTCAAGCAGTTTCGCTTTAACACCACGTCCGTCGCCAAGAATTATAGTAAGAGCTCTTACTACTTCGGGAACATATTTAGCTAGACTCACTACACGTTTCTTCTTTTCTTCCTCCTTAAGCTTCTTGGAAAGATATGCCCTTAGTTTTCGCGCAACCTCCTGTATCGCTAGTTTCACTTCACTACGTATCTCTTTAACATCGGCAATGCTCTCCTTACCTACTCCTTTGAAAGGTACTTTTGTACTACATATATGAACCAGAACTATTATTGGAGCTGGAAGCTTGACGAGATATTGCTCCCATGAGATGCTCTTGACAACATCAGTTGTGACATCGCTACCCTCGTCATAAAGTAGTGGTATCTTATTAGCGTATCTCAGAAGGGTAGGGTATTTATCATTGCTAAGCGGAACCTTGCCACCATAGGCTATCCCAACTTCAACTATGAACGGATGGCCTTGATAGGCTGAAGGCTTCCTCGTAACAGCCTCAACAAACTCTGGCTCATATATTCGTTTAAGACCGGCCTTTATGACTTCCTCGCCAAGAGGAGATAAGGCTTCCGATGTTGGGGATCGAAACCTCTTATAGTTCTTCATAACATTTACTAGTTCAAGTAATTGTTTATCACTAAGAGATTTTGGATTCAAATCCGGACTTATACCAGCTATCTCAAGCAATGATGAAGCCGTTACGTTCCCTATGCCTTGAAAACTCTTCATAAGCATTTCTTTGACTGTTGAGAAAGAACCATTATCCCTAATTCTTTTCATTAGCTCTAAATCGACTCCGTAGGGGTGGGGCTTTACTTCTCTAGGTGGCCGGGGAAGCTTATCGATGACACGCTCATAGTAGTATATCTCGCCATCAGGAGTTATGAAGACTATGTTAGCATAGGGAGTTACGACAGCCGTGCGTAGAATATAGTCCTTTATTCTCTGTTTAGCCCTACTCCAATCCCCCTCAAGTGTCATAGAGACTATAGTGCCGTGCCAGTCCCTGTTTTTACGCCAACTACCCCGCTCAATGATTATAGGTTCATTCTTGTTAATATCTATTCGTAGTTTAAAGTAATAGATCCTCTTCAAATTAGGCTGACTAGTTATTACCTCTACAGGCCTACCCGTGGTCATCTGGCCGTAGAGAATGGCTACTTTTGCTCCTAATCCAAACATTCCACGGGTTTGCCGCAGAATGTATTTCGAGCTGAAAAGTACTCTACCAAATGCCTCGGGCACAACATGTGGTGGAAGACCAATACCGTTATCTTCGACAGTTACTCGGTAGAACTCCCTGTTTTCATCGGCTTTCTCAATAATTATCTTTATATTTGGCAGTATTCCGTGAGAATCGGTCGCGTCAAGAGCGTTCTCAACCAGTTCCCTGACAGCCTGGTATAGAGCCCTAACTGGGTTAGAGAAGCCTGCTATCTCTCTGTACTTATAGAAGAACTCCGCCGGACTAATAGCCCTGTAGCGTTCTGGTGGCGCGGCAGCACTCATTACCCCAACCCCTTTTACCCTAAAAAATATCCCCTTATAATTACTTTTAAGATGCTGGCTAAATCAAAAAGAGGAATACTTTCGCCTAGCCCACGCCCTCCTCGGAGTATATAGGTTTATGCCATATCTTCTTCCCATAAATACCCCTCTTCTATAACGGTGAGAAAATGAAGGCTATATCCCCTCTAGTCGCAACGGCTATACTCCTCATAATAACAATAGCTGGTGGAGTACTCCTATACAATTACATGATGAACACCTTATCAGCGCCCCAGGAATACGCCAACATAGCTGTGACCTCGGCAAAACTATATCAGGTTAGCACGACAACAGCGGTCCTGAACATACAGCTAGTCAATATGGGTACGCGTACAGCAACTATAAACTCGATAACAATAATTCCAGGAAACTATACCTTCAGCCTAACGGACACAGTGGTTAAGCCGGGCACATCAAAGAACGTAAACATAGTGATCGACAACGCGACAATAGTATCAGGACTACTTACAGGAAACCATCTCGTAATAGTAAGCTATAACAACGGCGTACAAACCCAGCCTGTCCAAATAGAAGTTACAACTTCGACGTAAAACACTATTCTCTAAGAGGTGTGCTATAGGAGATGAGGTTTTTTAAACAAATAACTACATCAAAGATAAACAATATTCTCGCATCGGTTTCCCCGCTAAAATTCAATAGTATAAGTGTGGACAAGGCTATTGAACTTATTAAACTACTAGTCGAAGATATCCAGGTCGTTAAAATACATAGTCTTGATGTCGTGGACGAATACAGTATTGATGATATAGTTATTGTTCGCATAGTTAGGAATAATAATAAATTACAGTATGTATTATCAGAGCCTTCTCTTGATGATGAAATCATAGAAGCGATCGCAGCCCTCTACCTGGAAAACCCACGATGCAAGAACATAGCATGCATAGAGAATACCCTTAGAAAAATAAGAGATCCACGTATTGAGAAAGTGTATGCCGAGAAAACCTTGGAGATAATATATAACTATTTTAAGCTATCCAGCGGCTATGGTCCATTATATCCGCTAACACGTGATCCACACATTGAAGAGATAGCTGCTAGTAGCGAGGATAAATATATCAGTATAATCCATAGGAAATACAGCTGGTACGGATGGATGACGTCAAACATAGCTGTAACCCCTAGGCTTATGGATAGACTAGTGCTCAGCCTTGCAAGAATCATTGGGCGCCACCTAAGCATTGCCCAGCCAATAGCTGAGGGCCTAACACCCGAAGGATTAAGATTAGCACTTACATTCGGCCGAGAAGTTTCACGTAAAGGAAGCAGTTTCGTTATCAGGAAAAAACCATCACGTCCAATAACTATAACGAGACTAATAGATCAAAACGTTATACCCGCCGAGCTAGCTGCTTATGCATGGCTAATACTAGAGCTTAAGGGCTCGATCCTAATAGTGGGCGGTATGAGCACTGGCAAGACTACATTATTACAAGCACTACTAACACTCATCCCGCCTACAAGAAGAGTAGTCACAATAGAAGACACACCAGAGATAACGGGCACCACAGGACTATGGGATCCGTTAGTTGAAAGAGTAAGCACTATAGGCGATAAGCTCAGCATCAACATGTACGACCTCCTAAAATTCAGTCTCAGAAGAAGGGCCGACTACATAGTCGTGGGAGAAGTAAGAGGGAGAGAAGCCAGACTACTTGTCCAAGCATCCCGCCTAGGCCACGGCGTCCTTGCCACAATGCATGCCAATACAGCACAATCCGTTATCGAGAGACTAACAGCACCCCCGATATCCATACCCAAGAACCTGCTAAGCAGTATATGGACGATCTTCGTCATGGATGCTGTCAACGGACGTAGATATGTCAAAGAAGTCTATGAGATAGACCACAGGATCAGAATCCATAGAGTCATAAATACGAGTAAAATCGATAAACCACCAATAAAGATCATATCTGAGAACACGAACAGGCTGAAAGAAATACTTGAGGAAGATACGATAGTGTCAGAACTCGCATCAAGAACTACTTTTCTACAAACACTCGTCAACAAAGGAGTCTTCGACATAGTCCAGCTAGGTGAAAAACTCATAGAATACTATGGATTGGAGGAAAACGAGTATGAGACCACACAGGCATTCGAAAAGAAGAACTAGCCCGAAGAAACTCGTGCTAATAACTATTTTTACACTCATACCCGTCGCCATAGGGATTATGAAGCATTTCTACGTAGTTCTACCATGTCTGCTCATACCATTAGTTATCTATATTTTGTTCCCGTTGTGGAAGAAACTTTATTTCAAGAAGAAACTAGAGGAAGAGTTCTCAGATTTTCTCGCATTAAACCTCACAATGGAAGCTAATGGTTTAAGACTAGACAATATACTCGATGAAGCACTGAATAAAAAGCTAGAATTACCTCAATCATACATGGTAGTTGCGAAAATATATAATATCATAAAATCACTGAACCCGGATCCATACACTAGCCTCAGATATTTAGCCAGGCTAATACCTAGCGAAAGAATATCCAGATTCCTAAAAGGCTATACAGAAATACTGGTAACAACAAACGATACACTCACATATGTAGAGTCGAAACTGGATGAAGAACTAGCCAGCCTAGAACAAAAGATCAGTAGAAGCCTGGCCAGCCTAGATACGCTCTACGAAGGATTACTCATTGTGCTTATGTCAATCATAACCTTCATGTTGATACCTGTCGCATATGTTCCAAAAGAACTAATAGCTTTCATAGTTTCAATAATAGGTGTCGCCGCATACACTATTTCATCATCCCTGACATCATGCACCTATAGGTATGAAACACCTATATCACAATCATTATCCCTTATACTTCTAATACTCACCCCTTTCATCATAATAGGCGCTACAATAGAGTTTATAACACTATATACTATCCTTATAACGATCTTAGTGTTTCTACTGAGAAAACTCGAGAATAAATTGGATAAGGTAGAGAATGAGCTCATAGACCTTATAGAGGATCTCTATAGCGAGGCTAAACAAGGAATACCATTAGATCATGCATTAATGAAAAAAGAGAACCTGGTACACCCGATCGATAAGATAAGGGATTTCCTCAGACTAGGCATTAACATCCCTCTTATCCTGCAAAGGATAAAGCTATCACCGTTTTCAAAGAAGCTGTTAAGCCTGGTGTTCTCACCTCTAGAGTATAGCCGTTACCACGAGAAACACTTAGGCTACACCCTTAAGATAATGGATAATATAGTTCGTCTCCGCCGCCTACTATCAGATAGAGGGAGAATGTATTTTTTCTACGCTCTAACGTTACCGGTGATCACTATTGCCATGATAAAAGGAATGTCAACGATCCAGTCGAATCTAACGAGGGTTTTCGATCCCGAATTAGCGTTGAGCCTAACGTACTCTATATCATTGATAGCCGGGATTATCGCCTCAAAAATATCGAGTGGAAAAAGCCTATACAGCTACTTCATACCTATACTATTATCTAGCACTCTCATATCATTCTACATTGCTAATATTTTCATTCCCACACCACATACTCCACAGCATAGTATTGGTTATCCTTTCACAACACCGATAGGCCTCATTCTCACGACAAGCTTTGCTATTCCAACACGATGAGCAACCATAGCCACACGATCAACATCCTTATATGCTCCAGGAGCTTCTTCGCTTATCACCCTCCTAGTTGCAGCCCTAAGTATAACGCCTTTCCTGGCGAGTTCATCCACAACTCTCTCTGGTCTATATGTTCTAATAGCGGCGCCTCTGCTCATCCAGCGTCCAGCGCCGTGAGGAGCACTATGCCATGTCCTAGCACCCTTAGCTGTTCCTACTAGGATGTAGCTAGCGGTACCCATTGATCCTGGTATGAGGACTGGCTGACCTATGCTTCTGTATTTATCAGGTATCTCTGGATGGCCGGGTGGGAAAGCTCTTGTAGCACCTTTCCTGTGAACTACTACATGGTATTCTTTACCATCGACAACATGTTTCTCTATCTTAGCGATATTATGGGCTACATCATAGATCAGCTTTAAGCCCAGATCCTCAGGATCCTTATGGAAGACTGCTTTGAAGCTCTCGCGTACCCAGTGCATGATCATCTGTCTATTGGTCCAGGCAAAATTAGCTGCTGCAGCCATCGCTTTGAAATAGTCCTGCGCCTCGGGCGACTTGAAGGGTAGGCTTGCAAGCTCTCTGTCTGGCGGTCTTATCCCGTACTTACGCATGGCGCGCTCCATTATGAGTAGGTAATCGCTTGCGACCTGGTGTCCGAGGCCACGGCTGCCTGTGTGTATCATTACAGTTACTTGTCCCTCATGCGTAATCCCCATTACCTTGGCTATCTCGGGATCATATATTCTGTCGACAACCTGTACTTCTAGGAAATGATTACCCGCACCAAGTGTTCCGAGCTGGTTATGCCCCCTCTGTTTAGCCCTACGGCTTACCTTAGAAGCATCTGCTGCTTTCCACGATCCACGTTCTTCTATGAACTCCATGTCCTCCTTCCATCCAAATCCATGTTCGACAGCCCATTCAACACCTCTATTTAGTACTTCGTCTAGCTCGGAGAAACTTAGCCTTATCTTGCCAGTGCTTCCTACACCGCTTGGCACGTTCCTGAATAATGTATCTACGAGTTCTTTTAGTCGCGGCCTTACATCTTTCTCGTCAAGATCTGTTCTGAGAACTCTTACACCACAGTTTATATCATACCCTACTCCTCCAGGGCTGATAACACCTGTTTCAACATCGAAGCCCGCTACTCCACCTATGGGGAAACCATAGCCTTGATGCCCGTCGGGCATAACGTACATCGCGATCTGTATTCCAGGGAGACACGCCACGTTTGCCGCCTGTACCAGCGTTAGATCGCTTCTCATTTTCTCGAGCAAATATTCATCGGCAAACACGATCGCGGGGACTCTCATACAATGCTTTGTTCCCTTGGGTATCATGTATTCATAATCTCCGATCTTTTCCAGCCTTATATGATGACTCATCATACCCACCCATAATTCTATAATCTATTTCTCAAAACAGACCAGGAATAATTGTTCTAGAATATCTATTATCTGACAGGGTAATATAGGTATAAAGGATAATCTTGTGCTACGAACTAGCCCGTAATACGTTCTCCACTAACACCTTGACTACTTCGTTGCTGGCAACCGTTTCTTGACACCCTGTTCTTAAGTCCTTTACCGTTACAGTGTTTTCCTTGTATTCTTTCTTTCCAATAATTACAGCTATATCATATCCCTTCTTGGATGTCGTACTCAGTGCTTTCCTTACCTTGTTATGATAGTAGAGGGTTATTTCGAGGCCCGTATCCTCTATACTCTTCTTGATCTTAAACGCATAGTTTAATATAGCATAGTCTAAGACTATGATCATTACTCTAGGCTTAGACGGGGGCTTAACGCCTTTAAGCGATAAAGCGATCCTATCCAGGCCAAGAGCTAGTCCGGTCGAGTACTCGAAGGGGCCGCCATAAACTGTTGTTAAGCCATCATATCTTCCACCACCACCTATACTTAGCCCTATACCCCCTACAGCCTTGTATTCGAATATTAGGCCCGAATAATACGCTAGGCCCCTTACTAGGTTTGGATTATATATTGCTTCATACCCCATTTCCCTAAGTACTTGGATAAACTTGATCGTTCTATCGAGTTCTTCCCGTAGCCTATCATAGTGGTTCTTAAGAACAGCACTGTATTCATCCATGAAACCCTCTACTTCATCAAGCCTTAGTCTTATCAGCTTCTCCATAGCCTCGGCTGCCTCATCACTTATTTTCCTCAACTCTTCGATCGCTTCCTTATTCATTCTTTTATCGATTAGATGGAGTATATGATCCTGTACATCGACAGGGATCCCGAAACCATCCATGATTGAGCGATGAAGCGATACATTACTTACCTCGTATAGGTGCTTAACCCCTATCTTATCTAGAAACGATGAGGCAGCCAACGCCGCCTCCAGATCGGCTTCAACTCCCTTAACACCTATAACTTCTAGACCTGCCTGCCAGAACTCCCTGTAACGGCCGTGCTGAGGCTCTTCGTACCTGAAGCACTGTGCTACATAATATAGTTTGACAGGTTTGGGAACGCTCCTCAGTAAACGTAGATATATGCGTACAATACTAGCCGTTATCTCCGGTCTCAGAGATAACAGTCTGCCGGCCTTATCTTTAAACACATACATCGAACGCTTGATCTCTTCACCGCTTTTCTTCTCGAACAATTTGAAATACTCGATAGTCGGAGGTATAACTGGTCTAAATCCATGAATTCTAGCATAGTTTTTGAACTCATTGAACAAATACTCTAATATCTCAGCGTCTCCACCGACTAAATCCCTCATGCCACGAGGAGGTAGGAGGGTAAAGCCCGACTCCATATCCTCGTCACCATGATATAGCCTGGTTCACTATTACCGGTTACGTATTTTTAGACAATGTCTTATCAAGCAACCATATAACGTTTATCTCAAAGACTATTTCCGGGGATCTATGCGTCCTACCTCATAATACGTTATATCACCTTGCAGACTAACAACTGCGATGACAAGTGATAATGCATTATCAATAGCTTTCTCGATATCGGAGACTATATCTTCGAGAGTAATACTATGGCCCTCTTCTAGGACCTTGACCATTCTCAGCGCGCCATGCTTATCCCTTATTATGAACTCGCCTTCTTTCACAACTTTTACCCTACGGCCACGATCCCTTAGATCCTTATATACAAGGAGGCTTGGCCAGAAGAATTCTCGAAGACAATTATATGCTTTCTCCATGAATTCCTCAAGACTTGTTATTTCTTCATCGCCGACGATTATCCTGGCACGATCGCTTATCAATAAATACGCTGTCTCGACAATGCTCAGTTCTAACCCATCACTTGTCTCCCTACCGAACCACTTATTAGATAGATCATGGTAGTTTTCCCCGATCATTCCGCAGCATTTACTTGCATCGAATAATATCCTATAGGTTTTCGGCATCTAGAAGCACCACGTAGCTCCCCTGATCAACGTTACATCTTTTTCCCTAGAGTACCAGATATTACAACAACAATATATTGTTGCAGGTGTATTATTCATGGAGTACCCGTATCCGATCAAGATAAGGGCTGTATGGTGGGACAACAATCGTGTCTGCTGGATAGACACGTCTAAGCTACCCTTCGAAGAGAAAACATACTGTACAGATGATCCTGAGAGGCTCGCTAAAGCCATCATAACCATGGAGATCAGAGGCGCTCCAGCCATAGGTGTCGCTGCAGCATTAGGGGTGGCCGCTTATGCTTTAAAGATATCATCAACTAACATGGAGGAATTCGTCAAAAGAGTCGAAGAGGCCATAAGAATACTATGGAATACAAGGCCTACAGCACACAATCTTTTCTGGGCACTAACACGGATGCGCAACACGCTTAAAACTAGTATAGATGAAGGGCTAAGCCCAGCGGATATAGCGGATAGGCTTCGCCGAGAAGCACTCGAAATAATGGATGAAGATATACGTGCAAATATACGTATGGGCGAGTACGGCGCAGAACTCGTCCCGGACAATGCGACAATACTAACACATTGTAACGCCGGGGCACTGGCAACCGCCGCTTTCGGTACCGCTGAAGGAATAATGCGTGTCGCATGGTATAAGGGCAAAAAGATCAGAGTGATAGCTACCGAGACAAGGCCAGTACTCCAGGGCGCCCGGCTAACGGTATGGGAGCTGATGAAAGAAGGAATACCCGTAACGCTCATAACGGATAATATGGCTGGCTACGTCATTCGTAAGGGAATGGTCGACCTCGTGATCGTCGGTGCCGATCGTGTGACTAGAGAAGGCTATGTAATAAACAAAATAGGAACCTACATGATAGCACTAGCGGCCAAGAGAAACAACGTACCATTCTACGTAGCGGCCCCGACAAGCACAATCGATCTAAACTCGTCTATAGACGATGTAGTCATAGAAGAACGCGACCCGGAAGAAGTTAAAAAAGTCTTGGGAAAACCCATCACTGTGGAAGAAGCTGATGCTTTAAACTATGCCTTCGACATAACGGATCCCGACCTGGTGACGGCCATAATAACCGAGAAAGGAGTGGTTAAACCACCCTATCCAGAGAACCTTAAGCGCATAGTAGGATCCCAAGGTTAAATATATAATTTCTCTATCTCAACAATCACAAATATGGTGGGCCCGTCGTCTAGCTTGGACTAGGATGCGGGGTTCGGGACCCGAGAGATCCCGCCGCTGGAACGGGCGAAACTCCCCGTGACCCGGGGTTCAAATCCCCGCGGGCCCACTCCCCCACCCTTCTCCTCCATGGTGCCTGGGCTATGGATATAAAGACGGTGACGAAATATGTTGCTAGCCTAGATATAGATGAACTAAAGAGTATACCCGAAGTATACTCGTTGGCCGCACTAAAACGTTTCATCAAACCATTACTGGCTGGCCTAGGAGAAGCTCCTGCCTGGTTCTATGTTTCTCCCCGTAGAGACCATGTTGTTGTACCGCGTTATTTCTGTACATGTAAAGACTACACGATCAGAGTTATGGCTAGGAGACATAATCTTTCATGCAAGCACGTCCTCGCCCAGAAACTCGCTGAGCTAACGGGCTCCTATAGAACATTATTCCTGGATATAGATGAATACATTAGTATAGTTTTAGAGATAACAAGAATGGGTATAAGCCCTACGCTTAGAAGATTACTATATAAGCAAAGAACTAGACATAAGGGATCAAGCAGGAATAGAAGGAGGTAAGCCCCGGGATGGGACGACGTAGGAAGAAATACAAGAAAGTCGTAAAGAGGGTTAGGAGAATACCAAAGATATTCCAGTGCCCCAACTGTGGATCCAGGACTCTGACTATCAGATTCAAGAAATCAGAAGTTGAAGGCATGAAGAGAGCAGTGATAACATGTGGTACATGCGGCCTGTACTACGAGATGGACGTGCCTGAAATGCTTGAAGCAGTAGATGTCTATGGCAAATTCATCGACCTATTCGAAGAAGGAAGCATCGAGCTCGAATTCAGGAGACCTGAGGAAGAGGAGGGCGGCGAGGAGATCGGCTCTGAGAGTCCATGAGTACATAATGGATAAACTCTCCTCCGGGGAAAAACTCCACTTCACCCTCATTGATCCGGATAAGCCCGGAGACCTTGTGAAAACCGCGGAGCGGATGGTGGAAGCCGGCACCGACGCCTTCCTAATAGGCGGGAGCCTTGCCGTAACTCCCGAAGAGGCCGGTAGAACAGCCAAGGTGTTACGGAGATTCGGTAAGCCAGTGATAATATTTCCGGGCAACCTGAACTGTCTGACGCCGGAAGCAGATGCTGTTCTCTACATGACCCTTATGAATAGCCTTGACCCATACTATTTGATTGAAGCCCAGGTATCAGCCGCACCGATTATCAGGAAGTATGGGCTCGAGGTCCTACCAGCAGCCTATATAGTCGTGTATGGCGATACAGCAGTGGCTCATGTAGGCAGAATTCATCCTATACCGGCTGGGAAACCGGAGATCGTGGCAGCATATGCTCTTGCCGCCGAGTACATGGGTATGAAATACATTTATCTAGAAGCAGGGAGCGGTGCTGGCAGACCTGTTCCACCTAGTTTTCCACAAGCTGTTAAAAGCTATACTGGGCTAACAGTCATCGTCGGCGGCGGGATCAAATCGCCCCTCATAGCACATGAGATCGCCCGTGCCGGTGCGGACATAATAGTGACGGGAACCATTGTTGAAGAAAACCCTGAAGCCGCTGCTAGTATTGTGGAAGCTGTTAAGTCTGCTGGCCGCCGCTAGTGTCTCTACAGTATTTCTTCTTAAAGGCCTCCTCAACATCAATGCCTACGAGATTAGCTACGCTGAGGAGCCAGGCGAATAGATCGGCTATCTCTTCCTCAAGGCTACGCCTATCCATCTTCAGTAGAGCATCAGCGACCTCACCGACTTCTTCAACAAGCCATGTAAACGTGGCGAAAACACCTCTACTACTATCGCGTTCATAGTATTTTCTCCTGATAATCTCCTGGGCTTCCCTGATCTCCATAGCATCCCACCCATTATCAACGGAGGTATTCTCCGAATGAAATATATTGTGGATTAAGATATATTGGTAGCAGAAACGCTATGTATATACGTGCAGGTGCTGGCGATGCCTAAGAGTAAGGCTAGGAGGAAGAGTAGAGGCAAGAGAGAAGCGCCTGGACCATTCACAGCAGCAGGTCTTATCAGATTCTATGAAGAGGCCGACATAGGTATAAAGATGAAGCCACAAGTACTGATAATAATGGCTATAGCATTCACTGTCGCTGTCATAGTGTTGCAAAAACTAGTTGGATTCTAACGATTATTTTCTCATTTCACTGAAAAGTGTTATGGGAAAAACAAGTTAAGTTTATAATAGTTAAAAGTACTACTGGGATTAACTCTACATATGCCTCTTTATCCAGTCCCAGTATTCTTCGGCGTACTTCTTTATCTCCTCGATCTTCTCAGGCGTTATCTTCTTGAATCTACCCTGAAGCTTCAGGTATTCTTCGACCGGCTTCCTCTTCGCTGGATCCATGTAGGGCCTGCTCGGCCCCGACAAATGTATCTTACCATCATAGTATTCATAAAGAATCCACAGCCCTGTCTCGACAGCTAGTTTAGCGATATGCACTGTGTATTTCGGATCGAATCTCCACCCGGTGGGACAGGGTGCGTGGAGATGTATGAACTTGAAGCCCTTGATCCTCCTGGCTCTCTGTAGCTTAGCGTAGAAGTCGTGTGGATAGGCTACGCTTGCAGTGGCTACATAGGGTACTCCATGCGCTATCATAATCCTCGCTACGTCTTTCTTGTGCTCGGTCTTACCTATGATGGGCGTGGTGGTGGTCCATGCTCCGTAAGGTGTTGAGCTGCTACGCTGTATACCGGTGTTCATATATGCCTCGTTATCGTACATGATGTATATTATGTCATGGTTTCTCTCAGCCGCGCCGGAGAGGCTGGCCATACCTATATCTGCTGTACCACCATCACCAGCCCATGCGATTACCTGGACATCATTTATACCACGTCTCTTAAGCGCCTCCGCTATACCGGATGCTACCGCTGCGGCTGATGCGAACGCTACGTGTACAACACTGGCTTTTATCGAGTTACCCGGGTAGGCGCCGACCACTACTGATGAGCAGCACGCGGGTATTACGAGGATCATTTTCTCTCTGAATACTGCTGCGAGAACTTTCCACGCCATAGGGATCGGGCATCCTGGGCAAGCAGCGTCTCCGGGTAGTACTATGTCTCTCATATTGTAGGGTAGTGGGGGCCTAGGCTTTGTCTGGGCCATACGTGTTCACCTCCTATGATACCATGTGAAAACGGGTGGTTGCTCTCCTTTCTCAACGATATCCACGAAGTTCTTGACCAGCTTGTAGAAGTCTGTGTGTGTCACGTTTACTCCGCCTATGCCTGCAACAATGTTTGATATCACGGGGAGGTTTCTAGTGTACTGTGCCAGGCCTGCTACGAGGTCTGTGTATATCTGTCCCCATGCACCGAAGCTTATGGCGCGGTCGAAGACTATTACTCCTTTAACACCGTTTATGATCCTCCATAGATCCTCTATTGGGAATGGCCTCACAAACCTTATCCTGACAACGCCTACAGGGTATCCTTCATCACGTAGTCTCTGAACAGCTTCTATTAGGTCGCCGGCCCATGCACCCATAGCTATCGCTACATATTTCGCATTACTACAGCCGATGCACTGTATAAGGCCGCCGTACTTCCTACCCGTTAGTTTGCCATAGCTCTCGTCCACTTCTTTGATAACCTGCTTGGCTTCCTCCATGGCTTTCTGGATATCCATGAACATTTCCTCGGTGTCCTCGGGCCAGGCCAAGTTACCTATTGCTAGGGGTTCACGGCCATCGATCACGTATCCCTGTCTTCTCGGCCCGAGCCAATCATCGAGTTCTTTCTGGTCGGGCAGTTCTACAGGCATCGTTGTGTGGCCTAGGATGAAGCCCTCAAGACCTATCATTACTGGTAGATATACTCTTGGATCCTCGCTTATCTTGAAAGCCTGCACTGTTAGGTCGAAGACCTCCTGGTTATCCATACCGAACCCTAGTATCCACCCGGTATCTCTCTGATCCATGAAGTCACTGTGATCTGGCCATATGTTCCACGGAGTGCCGATCGTCCTGGTAACTATCGCCATGACTACTGGGACTCTAGCCCTACTAGTCCAGTGAACCCATTCATGCATGTAGAGGAGGCCATGGCTACTTGTAGCCGTGAAAGCCCTGGCGCCAGCCAGGGCTGCACCGAACGTTGCCGCTAGGGCTGAGTGCTCGCTCTCAACACGTATCATAGTAGCATCTAGTTCGCCCGATTCTATGAACTCGGCTAGTTTCTCGACGATGCTTGTCTGCGGCGTTATCGGGTACGCTGCGACAACTTGTACACGGGCCATTTTAGCGGCGTAGGCAACCGCGTAGTTACCTGTTATGGGTACGAGCTTCCCCATGAGGCTCACCTCCTTATTCCTCTGGAACCATTGTTATCGCGCCCGATGGGCAGACGTTTGAGCATACACCACACCCTTTGCAGTAGTCATAGTCTATGGTTGGACCGGTCTCAGGCTCTACTCTTATCACGTCGACTGGACAGTAGATCTCGCATAGCCAGCACTTAACACACTTCTCCTTATCCACTACTGGTCTCTCCGTTCTCCAGAAACCCGTCTTACCAGCAACCCCTTTCTTCGGCTTGGAGAGGGGGACGCGGTACTTTATAGGTTCTATGATAAGGTCTTGGCCCACCATCCTAGCACACCTCCGTTTCACGTGTTTGTTTATATGCTTCCACGGCCGCCTCAGCATTGGTTTCTCCTATGGGGCCGTGGAAGTACTCCTTGATGGCTTCCGCGACGTTATTGATCGATACGAGGCCCGTGGCTCTAGCGAAAGCGCCTAGCATCGAGGTATTCACGACAGGCCAACCAGCGATAACTAGTTTCTTCTCCAGGGCGATCTTGGTCGCGTTAACCCTGTAGAACTTAGCAGTACCCCGTAGATTGAATGCTTTCTTTTCCAAAACCATGTTGTCGGGAGCGTTGACAACGACTACACCGTTATCCCTGACCTCTATCCTCCTAGTAAGGCCTAGCGAGACAAGCTTAGGGTCGAGAACTACTAGTACGTCACAATCATAGAACATGCCATGCCTCAGTATGGGTTTATCGCTGATCCTGCTGAAAGCCATCACCGGCGCTCCTCTACGCTCAGCACCGAAGAACGGGAATCCCTGACCATATAATCCCTCCTTCAACACAGCGCTAACTAGTATGTTGGCAGCAGTAACTCCTCCCTGACCACCCCTACCATAAAATATAATCTCCTTAAGCAAGGCTCTCAACCACCAGGAAACAAGAGCAGGTGCTCCAACACCTAATCCATTATTCAAGTCAATATATCTAGGAAAAAGAATAAAAAGAATTGCATAACCAGATGCGCCGGGGAAGGGCTCGTAACCCGCATTCTGTTCACGGCTACATTCGACTAAGCGGCCCCCACCGGGGATCGCGTGGGCCTCATCCCCCAAGCACAGAGGGGGCCTTGCTCCCCACGGGACGGCCGTTTCAACGCAACCACCGCCGTCCTCGACGGGTTACCGCCACCCCGTCGCCGGGGCGGCCACGCCGCCTCATCGCCATCCGAGCGGTGGACGTGCCGTTTCTGTGCCGTTGCCACGGGTCCTACCCGTGCCCCGTTTCGGGGCCGTGGCCCCACGGGGAGTGCGGAGTTTCCTCACCCCCGTCACGCGGGGGCGTGAGTAGCCCGGCCCTTCCCCGGCGCCTCCAAGTAATACTTTATTATCGTAGACCCCCTTAATTCGGTATGGTTCTGTATGCTGCTCTGTTGGAGCGGAAACCATAGGGAGCAACCCCCCGGTTAACATAGAACTAATATATAAGAATTACCCCGCAGACACAGACCCCACCCCTTCCACTGGAATACTAAGAAAAATAGAAAACCATACAAAATTAATAGAGGAAAACAAATCATTTTATCTAGATCAGATAGTTATGATAATTGTATTATCATTATACAAACAAATAATATTATTCGACAAAAACAATTATATCAAACATGAATAAATTAAATAAATATATGATTATAGATCAGTAGCTCCGAAAAACAATACAATTTAGAGCATTGAATTCTTTTCTTCTCCAAAAGAAATATAGGGGTCTCTGGCGTTACTATGTCTGGTTAGATTTTTCCAGTGGAAACCATAGGGAATAACCGGGGAGTTATCCTCGCCCGTCGAACACCCTCCAAATCACTGTTAAGATACCCGAAGCAGTACTGGGGTCTATTGGAGTTGAAACAATAGGGTATAACCGGGGGGTTTCCTGGAGACAGGCTCAACACGGGGGCCTCCCACCCCAAAACTCAGTGATGATCTCATGTAGTTCCATAGGATCCTTAGCCCTGCTGTACTCCTCAAGTAATTCCTTGTTTAGTGTGTGGAACGTGTTCATCCACTTGTATAGTCCTAGTAGTTTCTGGTAGAGGTCCTGGTATCCTGTGATGTATAGTGTTGCTGCTACGGCTTCTATCGACGACAACATACAGGGTTTTGCATAGTTCACAGGGTTTCCGGGGAGGAGTGGCGGTAGTTTCCTGTGGAGGCCTTTCACCCTGATTCTCCCGTGTTGTGCTAGTTTTTTCCAGCTGCAATCGTATACTAGGAGGCCGTGTTTCTCGATAACCCCCCGGTTCCACGGCCCCAGATACTCCGTGCTGAACGGGTCGAGGACCAATGGGGTACCCCTAACTCGTCTCAGATGAACCCTTATGGCGAGACCGTACCGTATCATTTTCAAACTAGTATTCTTCCTCGGATCGTCCTCGGCCATGTACACTACCATTATCCGGGGCAACTCTTATCGCCAAACTATATATTCCGCAGAACCCAGTATATTCTTGGGGATAATAATGGCTAAGGCCGCAGCAATCGTCCTGATCCAGACCGAGATCGGGGCCGAGTCAAGGGTTATGGAGAAACTCTACGAGATACCCGAGGTAACCGAGGTATACATTGTATATGGAATATATGATGTAGTAGCCAAGGTCGAGGCCGAGAGCCTGGAGAGAATAAGAGAGGTTATCACGAGCAAGATAAGGAAGTTCCCCGAGATAAGGACGACCAGCACAATGGTCGTCGTAGAAGGCAAGCTCAAGAGACAAGAGTAAAGCCTCTTCTCCAGATTCTACCAAATAGTTTTTCTCCTCCCAGCACAGGCCTGGGATTAAACCTGAGACGTTTATCTAGAAGGATGAATTCTAATTAATAAATGCGTTAGTGGAGGAAATGATCTTCAGTAATAGAGTGATGAATTAGAGAGAGGATGGTGGACCGGCCGGGATTTGAACCCGGGACCTCCGCCTTTCCCAGACCCCTTCCGGCGCCACCCCGATGCCGGGGCCGTGCAAGGGCGGCGCTCTTCCAGGCTGAGCTACCGGCCCATCTCCACGTTCTTAAATAGAGTTTCTCACCAGGCTTATATCCTTTATCCAGACAGACTTACCTTGTTATCTGGTACTTCCTTATTTCTTCATAGAGTTTCTTACCAGGCCCCTCCTCGAAATACTGTCTTATGGGAGCTATGAGCTGGTCTAGTGCATCGGCTAACGCGTTCTTAAGGTCTAATGGATGTATTTTCCCATCATCATAGTCTCTGACAAGGTCCTCGTAACTAGTATAGGTTTCCTCCCCGGCCCTGGTCTTCACAGTGAATGAGCCGCGTGTCCGGAAAACTATCTCCTTAACATATACGAGTACGGGGTTTTCAATGGTTAGAGTGAACTCTTCCGTCCGTCCATCAATGGTTCTGGTAACCCTGTGCTCGACAACGCTTTTCGGCGGACAATAGGCTTTCCTCAGCTTCCTAAAGATCTTCTTACGGCTATCATGGATAAGGATCGTTGTCTCAGGCTTAGATTTACTCATCTTACTCGCAATAATGAAGTCTTTCCATGGATCCTCGTCATAGCCCGGCAGGGTTGTCGGTGGAGGGGTTAGTGAAGGTAGTAGTCTATGGTGTACAGCCACGGGCTTACCGTTCACGCCGTAGTCCTCATAGCCTAGTAGTTTGTACATCTTATACCTCTTCCCAGCCAGCTCTAACGACTTGCCGGCAACGTCTCTAGCCAGCATGTTCACCTTCCTCTGATCTATTCCTAGCTGGGGCACGTCTACTGGTAGGTGGAAGATATCGGCGGCCTGCATTGATGGATAGAAGAATATGGCTGTCTCTTTCTCCTCAGCAGCTATCCTCCCAGCTATTGTTAGCGCGCGCTTCGTTCTACGGAGGCTGTGAGCCTTAGCTATAAGTATTACCTTCCTCCAGTACTCGGGATCAGAGAAGAAATCCATGTGCCAGACAATCTCTATCTTGTCGAAAGGCACTCCTAGGACTTCGCAAGATCTTTTCCAGACCTCGCGGAAATACTCGCCAGCCCTCCTGATCCTCTCGAGATCGCCTCCTAGCTTATTGTTTATCCAGGCATAGTCGTCGGCCAGCAAGTACTTCATCCTAAAACCTGCTTTGAGGAGATAACCTGTTAGTATCGTGCGATAAATAGCGATCGGGATATGGGCTAGGCCTGAGGGCTCGAAGCCATCATAGGCCCATGGATGATCCTTTGTCTCCAGCAGAATCCTTAGATCCTTCTCAGTAACGATCTCTCTGGCGAACTCCTTGATATAGGACAGCCTAGTTTCAACATCCATTCCTAAACCACGCCCCTATAGACCGGTACTATGAAAATAATGTAGTGCCCCAATGATATTGTTATCGCCTAGGAGAAGAAGGATCGGATAGTGGTTCGGATCAATTATTAAAACACGGGGAGAGCTAGACTATTCTCACGCGGTTAACCTTCTTGTTCTGCCACTTATACCTTCTAATCCTCTTACTCCTCCCGAACCCGCATGCGGCGCAGTAGCCTTTAGCGACGTTAAAGGCGTGTCTACCGCAGCGCCTGCACCTTATATGTGTCTTGCTCCTGCCGTGCTTACCCATTGAAGGCGTTCCTTTACCCATTAATAACCACCTCTAACCAGTACCGTCCTGAAGCGGCTAGAGCTCTGTGGGCGAAATAAGGACTACTGTGTCTCCCCTAATAACTATGGTTCCAAGCTTCCTCGTCGTTCCATCGCTTCGGAGCTCCTCAGCATCCTCTAGTACAATGTTGAGGTGCTGATCAAAGCTCTTCAGCTTACCCCTTACTTCTCGCTCACCCTTAAGCTTGATCAATACGATATTACCGAGGTACTCCTGTAGGAGCTTATGAGCAGTCTCAGCCACGTCTACTCATCTCCGCCTAAGTATTTGTTCCCTCCATTCAATCATAATGTCTATGCCTAGGAGTATTGGGTAATGTTTCCAAGTATATAAGTACTATGGATCACATATTCGTATGGCAATATAATAAGTCTCCCTGTACAATATGTATTCACGGAGCCATGTGGAGGGGATCCCTGGCTGAGCCGTGATGAGCTTTCGGTCGCCCCGAAGGTGATCATTATTGCCTAGGCGATGGGTGTTATCCAAGAAGGAGAGGAAGAAACTGGTCAAAGAACTCTCAAGCCTCTATCCAGGGCTAAGCCTGGACCCGTCTATGAAGATAGAGTATTACCAGTCCAAAGAAGCACCTCTACTCATAATAATAGATGGAGTACCGGCTTTCTTCAAGTACGAGGATAAATGGATCCCTCACCTAAAATTCCTGCTCAACAAGGGATATGATTGGATACCACGCGTGGTCGTAGACATGGGTGCAGTAGCACCTCTCGGCCGCGGCGCGGATGTTATGGCTCCCGGTATAAGGAGGATAATAGGAGAGTTCAGGGCTGGAGACCCCATAGCCGTTGTCGATGAGAAGTATGGGAAGCCATTCGTTGTAGGAATAGCATTGGTGGACTCGGTGAAGATCCCGGGTATGAAGCGGGGGAGGGCTGTCAAGAATATTCATCGTGTGGGGGACAGGGTTTGGCGTTTGCTCTGAGACACGATGTTAACCGGGGGGTTATACGGGATCGCATCCTCTGGAACAGACATGATATTTTTATAAAGACTACAATACCGTAGATAATGCCTAGCATAAACAGTAGAAGTAGGGGTGAATAGCTAGAATGCCTTTCAATGAGGGCGACTTCATAGTACTCGAGTACACTATAAGGGTTAAGGAGACCGGCAACATAGTCGATACAACCAATGAAGAACTAGCCAAGAAAGAAGGAATATATGAGTCAGGCAGGCTCTACGGCCCCGTACTTGTAGTTCTCGGGAAGGGCTGGCTTAACAAGTATGTTGAGGAGAAGCTAAAAGAGCTCGATATAGGTAGTGAGGCCGAGATAGAGGTTCCACCCGATAAGGCCTTCGGCGAGAGGGATCCTAACAAGGTCAGAGTATACAGTATAAGAGAGTTCAGGAGACGTGGGTACAGGGTACAGGTTGGAGACGTCGTAGAAGTCGGTGGTGAAAAAGGAATAGTTAAGAGCATAACCGGTGGCAGAGTGATCATTGATTTCAACCACCCGCTTGCCGGTAAGACCCTGATATACAAGGTTAAAATAGTCAAGAAGCTCGAGGATACTGAGGAGAAGATAAAGGGTCTTGCAAAGAGATATCTCCAGATACCTGAGGAGGAGCTGAAGATAGAGTATGATTCTGGCGAGAAAAAAGTCGTTATAGAGATACCGACGAAATACATGGCTAGAAGAGATATTCAGTACGCAAAGATACTTCTAGTCACCGATATCTATGATATGCTGAAAGACGAAGTAGACAAGATAGTGTTCCAAGAAGTCTTCACGAGGCGTAAGGAGGAGAAAGAAGAGAAGACTGAGGAGGCAGGCAAAGAGGAAGAACAGGGAGAAAAGGCTGAGGAGGAACCCGTAGAGGCGGAAGAGAAAGCCTAGGTTATTCCTGGGTAACTATTACTCTATAACACCTGTTTCTTTAGCCAGTCTCCACGCGGCTTCAGGGGTAAGCCCGTTTTCTCCGAGTATAGTGTATCTTTCAGGCCTTATCCGGTGCGCTATGGTTAAGGCTTTAACTATGATCTCAGCTGGTATGCCTAGTTCTCTAGCCGTCGTCGGCAACCCGATCTTTCTCATCACGGATCTGACCTTCTTCCAACGCTTATCACCGTATAGGTAAAGCATCATGATGGTTCCGACCCCGACCTGCTCGCCATGGAGTGCTTTACCCGGTGCCAGCATGTCTAGCGCGTGGCTGAACAAGTGCTCGGAGCCGCTGGCAGGCCTGCTGGAGCCGGCTATACACATAGCGACACCACTACTTATGAGTGCTTCGACAAGGATACGGATACCGTCCGGGTTACCGCTACGGATCAGCTCATGGTATCTAAGAACATGCTTGGCCGATAACAGTGCTAGCTGTGCAGCGTATTCTCCATAATATTCTCCTTTAAGCCTATGTGCCAATTGCCAGTCCTTAACAGCTGTTAGCTTCCCTATCAGGTCTCCGACGCCGCTGAGGTTAAGTCTTCTCGGCGCACCGGATATTATCGATATATCGGCTAAGATCAAAGTGGGGGTCACGGCGGGCATACTGGTTGGTTTCTCACGTCCCTTCAGGCTTGCGAAAGGAGACGTTATTCCATCATGGCTTGCAGCTGTAGGGATACTTACGAATAACCCGTTGTTCCTCGAGGCAGAGTACTTGGCTACATCGATTGATTTCCCACCGCCGACTCCGAGATAAACAGTTATGTTGCGCCTACCTGTTTCACTAGCTACTTTTTCGGCCACGGAGACATGTGGTGATTCAACAATCCATGTATTCACGTTAAACCCTGATTTCTTCAGCATCTCCTCTATGTTATGCGAGATCTTCCGGTATACGTTTGGCCCTGTAATCAAGGCTATCCGGTCATCGGTTGAAACATCTATTTCTTCGAGATAATTCGTGAGGTTAGAAACTACGTTGTTCCCGACAACAACTAGTTTCGGTAAAACTATCTTGTGATGACTACTGATCACTTTCCACACCAGCCAGTGGATAGATTATTGTCGCTACAAATGTATTTATAAATACGGATAATTAGATAGTTTGTGCATGGCATTTAGTCCTGGTAGCGGTGGTTATTAATGGTTAAAAAGACCGTGTCTAAGACGACGACCGTCGGCCTTATTGTTGGAGACTATGTCGTCCTAGCAGCCGATAAGCGTGCCACGGCAGGCAGTATGGTCGCGCATAACCGGGTTAAGAAGATACAGAAGATAGATGATCATGCCGCTATGACTATTTCTGGCCTTGTAGCCGATGCGCAGTACATTGTTGAACAAGCCAGGTATATATCTCGTAAATACAGCCTAGACCTCGGTAGACCAATAAGTATTAGGAGCCTCGCATCACAGATCTCGCTCATCCTCCAAGCATATCTCAGGATGAACCCCTTCATAGTACAGCTAATTATAGGCGGCTATGACACCTCCCCTCATCTCTTCTACGTAGACCTCTTCGGCAGCCTGAGCGAGGAGAAATACATGGCTACGGGCTCAGGCTCTCCCGTCGCATACGGCGTCCTAGAAGCAGGCTATAAAGACGATCTAAGCCTGGAGGAAGCAAAGGAGCTCGCATACAGAGCGGTCAAAGCAGCCACAGAGAGAGACAGTTATAGTGGAGAAGGAGTAGATATCGTAGTAATAGGCAAGGACACCTATATCGAGGAGACAAGGCTTTTCGAGAAAAAAGTCGTTAAGCTCCAATAAACATAGCGTTCCAGTAACAGATATGTTTTCTTATATAGGATATAATAAGGTATATTAAGCAAACAGTCATACTCACATATTGAAAATAATCGAGCACACCGTGCTCGATATTTCTAATCAAGCACAATACACCGATGTTCTAGTCGATCAATTTAATCAACGCAGTGGTGTTGAAGTGTGAAAAGACTAATAATAGATAGGGGCAGAACAACACTGCTTCGTCAGATCCTTGCAGAGCTACCGCCCGATATTGGGCTAACCAATATAGAGTTCGAAGGACCCGAGATAGTCTTGTATGTTAAGAATAGGAAGGCTATAGCCAACAAACTGGATCTTGTTAAGAACATAGCTAAGAAAGTTAGGAAAAGAGTCGTTATCCGCGTACATCCTGACGCCAGACTCCCTCCAGCTGAGGCTAAGGAGAAGATATTAGAGCTTGTACCCAAGGATGCAGGGATAGATCCTAATAGTATTGTTTTCGATAAAACACTTGGAGAAGTATGGATCAAGGCTGAGAAGCCGGGCATGGTTATAGGAAAAGGCGCCGTCCTACACCACTTGATACTGGCAGAGACGGGCTGGCGCCCAGAGGTTTTCAGGGCATCCCCGCTAGAGTCTAAAACACTCAATGTAATCATGACTAATCTTCTTAAACAGAGCGATTACAGGCTAAGGTTTCTGAGATATATTGGTGAGAGAATCCATAGAGACGTGATCTTCAAGAACAACTATGTTAGGATAACAGCACTTGGAGGATTCATGGAGGTAGGGAGATCAGCTATTCTCGTCGAGACAAGGGAGAGCAGGGTACTTCTTGACCTAGGCGTGAACGTGGGCGCGGGATCCGATCCCAATAGGGCGTATCCGTTTATAGATATAAGTCAGATAAGATTATCAGAGCTCGACGCTGTAGTTATAACTCATGCACATCTTGATCATTGTGGATTAGTGCCTCTACTATTTAAGTACGGGTATCGAGGCCCTGTCTACGTCACTAAGCCCACGCGTGAGCTCATGGCTATAATGATAAAGGATTACATAGAGGTTACTCAGCGCGAAGGGAAATACCTGCCCTACGGCGAGAAAGAACTCATGACAATGATACTCCACACAATACCGCTGGGATACAATGAGGTAACCGATGTAGCGCCCGATATAAAGGTGACAATGTATAATGCTGGCCACATCCTAGGCTCAGCAATAGTTCATCTACACATTGGGAGCGGACTGCACAATATTGTCTATACGGGTGACTTCAAATACGCGAATACAAGGCTTCTCGAGAGAGCCAATGACAAGTTCCCACGCGTTGAGACCTTGATAATGGAGTCAACATATGGTGCGACGAGACAGCAGAATAGGCGTGAGGCGGAGCAGGAGCTGATAAGCATTATTAAGAGAACCGTTGAGAGGCAAGGCATAGTCCTTATACCTGTCTTCGCCGTGGGTAGGGGACAGGAGATAATGCTTGTCCTCAGCGACGCGATCCAGCGTGGGCTCCTGCCAAGGGTCGACGTCTATATTGAGGGCTTAGTGAACGAGGTCACCGCTATACATACCCAGTATCCCGAGTACTTGAACCGTAATCTGAAAGACATGATATATCGTGGCGAGAACCCCTTCGTCGCAGACTACTTCCACATAATAGAGGGACATAAGGCTAGGCCTGACATAGTGGAGACTAGGCCTTCCATAATAATAGCGACGAGCGGTATGCTTACAGGCGGGCCGGCAGTAGAATATCTCAGGCTCATAGCTAGTGATCCCAGGAACTCCCTCGTCTTTGTCGGCTACCAGGCCGAGGGGACGCTTGGCAGGAGAATTAAGGATGGGCTCAGAGAGCTCCAGATGGTGATCGATAACAAGGTCGAGATAATCAGGATAAACCTGGAGGTCTACAGTATTGAAGGCTTCTCTGGACACAGTGATCAAAGCGAGCTCCTAAGATACGTACGTAATATATCGCCGAGACCGCGTACCATAGTGCTGAATCACGGTGAGCCCACTGCTATAATGACTCTTGCAAGACTAGTGTCCCGCCTAGTATCTAATCCTAGAAGCGGTTATTCAGGCTCTACACAGGTTTACACACCGAATATTCTGGACTCGATACACTTGACTGCGCGGAGGTGAACAGAGAATGGCTAGAAGGGTGTTGTTTCCAGGAAGGTTTCAGCCTTTCCATAACGGCCACATGAAGATCGTGGAGAAGCTTGCCGACGAGTTCGACGAGATAATAATAGTTATCGGTAGCGCTCAGGAAGGCTTCACCTGTAGAAATCCATTCACAGCCGGTGAGAGAATAGAGATGATCGATGAAACGCTCAAGGCTTCAGGGCTTTCCAGGGAACAATATATGTTGATACCTGTGCCCGATATACGTAAACCCCTGGCGTGGACAACGTTCGTCCTAGGTATGGTTCCGAAGGTCGATGCTGTCGCCACAGGTAATCCGCACGTAGAATACCTCTATAAGTGGTTGGGCGTAGATACGGTGAGGATCGAGCTCTATAATCCTCAGCTTTACAGCGGAACCGTGATACGTAGGCTTATGACTGTTAGTGATACATGGCGTGAAAGAGTCCCTGAGACTGTAGCTAAATACATTGACAGGATCGGTGGTGTAGAGCGGGTTAAGAGGGTCTGTAGGAATGCTTGTTGAGATTGATGGTAGCATAGGTGAGGGAGGAGGTCAGATACTAAGGTATAGCTTGGCTCTCTCCGCTGTTCTCCAAGTACCTGTCAGGATATATAATATCAGGGCTAAGAGGAGGAACCCGGGTCTTAGGCCACAGCATTTAACAGCTGTACGTGCTCTCGCAGAAATAACGGATGCTATTGTTCAGGGAGATAGAGTTGGTAGTATGGAGATAGTGTTTAAGCCGAGGACTAGGAAAGCAGGGGTCTTCGAGTTCAATATAGGTACTGCTGGTAGTGTCACTCTGGTTCTGCAAGCAGTTCTCCCAGCTCTTTTGTTCTCGGATAAGCCTTCTAAGATAACGATATCTGGCGGTACGGATGTGCCTTGGAGCCCCCCTATAGATTATATGAGATATGTATTTGTACATAATCTCCAGTTGTTCGGGGCCGAGGTAAAAATAGAGCTATTGAGACGTGGTCATTACCCGAGAGGCGGTGGCAAGATAACGGTGAACGTAGAGCCCGTGAAGGACTTTCTAAGGCCGATCAACATAGTTAGGCATAATGGTATCATAGCTGTGCGTGGTAGAAGCCATGCCGTGAGACTGCCTAGACACGTCGCGGAGAGACAGGCCCGTGCGGCAAGCACGATTATATCCGAGAAGCTAGGCGTTAAGCCATTAATCGATATCGAGTTCTACGAGAGACATAGGGATCCCCATCTAGGGCCTGGTAGTGGGATAGTCGTCTACGCGGACACGAGATCCGGTACTAGGCTGGGAGCTGATAGCCTGGGAGAGAGGGGTAAGCCTGCGGAGAAGGTAGGGGTTGAGGCGGCGTTAAAGCTTGTAGAAGATGCTGAGACTGGCATGGCTTTTGACAGGCATATGGCCGATATGCTTATACCGTATATGTTCCTCGCTAAGGGCAGAAGCGTTGCAGGGGTCGCTAAACTGACAAGCCATGCTTTAACAGCGATAAGGATCACGAAGATGTTCTTGAGGAATACCCATGTGGAGATCGAAGGAGAAAGGGATGATCCTGGTATTATCAGGGTAGACGGGATTGGATTTTCTCGATAAGCTTATCCTCGAGTATTTCTAATAACTTGTCAAGGCCGTATCCTTTCTCGGCTGATATAAGTAGTGGTTTATGGCTTGTTACCTCAACTATCTTTTTCTCGGCTTCTCTCAGTAGGTTCTGAGGGGTTATATCTATCTTGTTTATGACGACTATGATGTCAGTTGTTCCTATGACGTTTACGACGTCTTTATACACTGCTAGTTGTTCGTCTAATGAATAGTAAGTGTTAGGGTTTACGTCGAACAGGTAGATCAGCGTATCTGATAAGTGTTTAAGCGCTAGAACAGCTTTCATCTCTATCTCATTTTTCCTATCAATAGGTCTGTCGAGTAAGCCCGGAGTATCTATTAAAGTTATTTTTCCATATGGTCTTACCTCGATGTGTCCGGCGATAATGGTTTTTGTTGTGAAGGGGTATGGGCTTATCTCGGCTTCTGCTCTTGTTAGCTTTTTCAGTAGTGTTGATTTTCCCACTTGAGGCATCCCGGCTATTATGGCTACTAGGTCGCCCGTGATGTCGGGCATCCTTGAGATCTCCTTAATAGCCTCCTTAATCGCTTCCAGTAGCGCTCGATCTCTTTTGAGAAGTGATAACATTCTTCCTAGGCCTCCCCTGAAGGCTTTCTTTGCCTCTCCGCCTGTTAGACAGGATTTTATCTCTGTTCTTGTATCGCGGTATATCTTGTTGAGAATTCTCCTCTTCGCCCGGTATCTCCCAAGAAGATCCTCGGGTTCTCTCCCTGTCTTTACGAGGAATAATTCTTTATAGAATGGATGCATTTTGCTCACGGCGTCGAGAGCCTTGATTATCTTCTCTATGTCGGAGTCTATAACGGTGTATGCTGTTCCCAGTTTTGCTAATAGTGTGTTTTTGAACTGTAGTAGCGAGTTCTTACTCGTTTTTCGGGGAAGTGGAGGGATGGGTGTTGAACGCATACGGTTGTCTACACGTTCGTATGTTTCATCATATAGGGGTATCCAGTATTTTTTGAGCTTGTCAGGAGTTATTAGTTCGTGGTTCTTCATGGCGCATCTCTGTATGTCTTGTCTTCTCTAGTCTTGATGTTATGGCGGGTTAATATTTGCTGGTTTGATCCTGCTATGGATCTTCTTGGCGAGTCTTAATAGGCGCTTATAGCTCGTTGAACTAATATTAAATATATTGATCACACGGTGTTCTAGGGGAGGCCTTTTCTTTTTGTCGAGATAGGATAGTATATATGCCAGGGCGTATTTACTCCTCTCCGTCCTGGCTAGAGCTGCTGGGTAAACCCTCTCTATAAGTTTTAGATAGTGTTGGAGCTCGTGACGCAATCCTAGTTCTTCGATGTTTCTCTCAGCGTTGATTGTTGCGTCTGATTTTATGGTTTTTACGAGTTTTCCGGTGTTCAGGTATTTATCGTAGTCTATGTGTAGCCATGGTCTTCCCATAACATATTTTTGTACGAGATTATACCTTCTTATGTGTATGTAGTATTCTTTATGTCCCCCGTTGTGTCTGGCCGGCTCTGTTCTCCCAGTATATGATATATCGTTTTTCCTGTAGGGCGGGCTGTAGTCATATATTGTATCAATGACTGTTCCACAGGAGCTGCAGGTTACTTCTCCTCTTTCATAATCCCATACTAGGATGCCTCCACATAAAGGGCATCTATTGTCTTTCACCCTTAACACCGTTACAAGGGTAAGGCTTCTCTGTTATTTCTCGAGAACAGTGTATGGTAGCGCGCTCCGGGAGTAGGGCGAAACTATTCCTTAAGGCAGTGAAATAATTAATCTGTATAAGGATATATTAGATATGACGCCCCCCTGACACCCCTTGTAGAAGGGATAGGGATGAGGGCGGGGTCTCTGCTCCCCGGGTCAATCTATTTAAGCCAATAACTTCTTACTAGTTTCACGGATAATTCGATGGGGAAGAACAATGGATGGTGTAGGGACTGTTCTAGGTATTAAAGCCAAGGATGGTATTGTACTGGCTGGTGAGAAAAGATTAACATATGATGGATTCGTCCTCAGTAGAAATGTTCGCAAGGTCCATCCCATAACGAACCATATAGGAATAGGTGTAACTGGCCTTATGGGCGACGCCCAGGTATTGTTGAAGATGTTGAGGTTTGAAGCTAAAAACTATGAGCTTCAGCATAACAGGAGAATACGTGTTAGAGCAATGGCTAAAATGGCCTCGATAATCCTATACTCATATAAGCTAATGCCTATGATGACAGAGACTATAATCGCAGGTGTTGATGATAAGGGGCCGCAGTTATTCGTCCTTGACCCTGTCGGTAGCTATATAGAGGACAAGTATGCTGCACTCGGCTCAGGTGGTCCGTTAGCTCTCGGTATATTAGAGAAGGAATACAGTGATGATATAAGTGTTAAAGAAGCCTCTGAGTTAGCGGTAAGCGCTATTGAAGCTGCTTTGAAAAGGGATGCGATGTCGGGTGACGGGATAGATTTATTGATCATAACAAAGGACGGCTACGAGCTCAAAGAGTATTTGTTCAAATAAAGCCCAGGATTAATATATAGGTCACTTGGCTTGCCCAAATTCTTCGACTACAAGAGAGCTATCAGAATCCAGAGGATCCTCGCGGAAAAAGTATTTGCTAGTCTGGATAATCCGCCACACATATCTCCTGATAGCGTGAAATACGTTGCTGGAGTAGATGCTGCATATTCTAAGGGGTACATGTACGGTGTAGCTGTTCTTCTCGAATATAGGACGGGCGAACTACTACGGTATAGTGTTGTGAAGAAAAAACCACCTATACCATACGTACCCGGCCTTTTAGCGTTCAGGGAAGCACCAGCATACATAGCGGCTGTTAAAAAGCTTGGCTTAAAGCCTGATGTAATTGTTGTCGACGGTCACGGCATATCTCATCCTAGAGGGCTTGGGATAGCGAGCCATATTGGCTTAGTACTCGATACACCAAGTATCGGTGTAGCTAAGAAGAAGCTCTACGGTGAGGTCAGGGAGGAAAATGGTGAAGTATATCTCTATGCGCATGGATTTAGAGCTGCAAAGATAATCAACCATAGAGGCCAGACACTCTATATCAGTATGGGCTATAAGATAAGCCTTGAAGACGCATGGAATATTATCAAGTACACCCTGACGCCTAAATATAAGTTACCCTTACCAACTGCTCTAGCCGATAGGATCTCAAAGGAGATCGCACATAGGCGCAGGGAGCACTGATAATTATTATATAGGCGTGTAAAAATCCACAAAAACAGGGTGGGCCCGTAGCCTAGCCTGGATAGGGCGCTGGCCTGCGGCCCAGAGAGCACGGGGTGGATAGCCAGAGGTCCCGGGTTCAAATCCCGGCGGGCCCGCTACACTTCAGTGCTCCGCCGTTATCATCACATCTCAGCCCCAAAGCTCTTCATCATAGAAGCACAATGATATTCTATAAATTATTCTCTATTAATACTGCATTACCGGAGAGGATGATGACAACCTCCGACTCTGAAATACTCGGCTCGATGGTGTTGAGGCCCTGCGATACTGACTCCTTAGTGTTTTAGATCGATGAGCATTTTCTCAATAACCTATATGTTTTTACAACTCTACTTGCAAGCTTATATGGTATGCTTAGAGCGTCTGCTAGATCTTTCGGCGTGAATTCTGTTCCTCCGGCATTAGTTATTAGTTCTTCTAATCTATTGACAAGTTCTTCTGGAACGCTGTAAGAGGTTATCCTTGTTCTCCTCAATATTATGACGAAGTATGTTGCTCCAAGTTTCAACACATATTCTCTATTATGTCTACATAGCTGGAGCTTTAGCTCGTCTATTAACGGCCTATAATCTTGTTCTATAACGTATTTATCGCCAGACCTGTCTATTACCCCGTATTTCTGGAGCCACCACAAAGCCCTCTTTATTATCGGTGTTCTTACACTGAGTGACTCCCTTAGCTCGCTGATAGATGCTCCTCCCAATCCATGTATCTCATAGATAAAGGGTATCAGCCATGGCCTCCTAGTCAGTACTACTAATAATATCTCACGCTTGGTCGGTTCTCTCTTAAGCATCGCTACCTACCCGTTATACCTTAATATTTAAGGCATAATAACTATGCTTTTACAAAAGAGTATCTTGGGTGTTGAAGCAATGAGTGCGAGTGATTATAAGGTTAAGGATATGGGGCTTGCAGAAGCAGGTAAGCTAAAGATATACTGGGCGGAGAAACACATGCCTGTCCTTATGCTTCTCAGAAAGAAGTATGGAGAGGAGAAACCGTTTAAGGGGCTGAGGGTTTCAGCTGTACTACACGTTACTAAGGAGACAGCTGTCCTGATGAAGGCGATTAAGGATGCGGGTGCCGAAGACGTCGTATTAGCTGCGAGCAACCCGTTGTCAACACAGGATGATGTTGCAGCGGCACTTGTTGAATATGGGATAAGAGTGTATGCATGGAGAGGACAGTCCAGCGAGGAGTATTATTGGTGTATTAGGAAGGCTGCGGAGAATGAGCCGGACATAATACTCGATGATGGCGGGGATTTCCACGCCTTAATACATAAGGAATATCCTAAGTTAGCCTCAAAAATGATTGGTGGTACAGAAGAGACTACTACGGGTGTGATAAGGCTTAGAGCGCTTGAACGGGACGGTCTTCTAAAATATCCCGTTATAGCTGTGAATAATGCTTATACAAAGCACTTATTCGATAACAGATACGGTACTGGGCAGAGCACGTTTGACGGCATACTCAGAGCTACGAACGTGTTGATCGCTGGTAAAGTGGTTGTGGTTGCAGGATATGGATGGGTGGGCAGAGGAATAGCTATGAGAGCACGTGGGCTGGGAGCTAGGCGTGTCATAGTCACCGAGGTAGACCCTATCAGGGCGCTCGAAGCAGTGTTTGATGGTTTCGAAGTAATGCCTATGATCGAGGCCGCTAAGGTAGGGGATATATTCGTGACGGCTACCGGCGATAAAGCCGTGATTCGGAAAGAACATTTCGAAGTAATGAAGGATGGCGCAATACTAGCTAATGCTGGACACTTCAACGTAGAGATATGGATACCTGATCTCGAGGAGCTAGCTGTATCTAAAAGGGTTATTCGCCCTAATGTGACGGAATATATACTGCGTGACGGTAGATCGCTTTATCTGTTAGCAGAAGGAAGACTAGTAAACCTTGTCGCGGCAGAAGGTCATCCCAGCGAAGTAATGGATATGAGTTTTGCCAATCAATTCTTGGCTGTAAAGTATCTTAATGACAACCGCGGTAGACTCCCTCCTAGAGTGCTGAACCCGCCTAGAGAGATTGATGAGAGAATAGCTAGGCTAAAACTAGAATCAATGGGTATAGAGATCGATAGGCTCACACCAGAGCAAGAAAGATATCTAAAGTCCTGGCAGCTCGGAACATAAATGTTTTTATCACAGCACAATCGCTAAAGCTATATATCCCCCTAGCGAGAATCAAGATAAAATGGGCCTGGGGGCCCGTAGCTCAGCCAGGTAGAGCGCCGGGCTCATAACCCGGTGGTCGGGGGTTCGAATCCCCCCGGGCCCACCTTCTCCATGTCTAATATAGTACTCGACGATCTTCTCGAGCGGCGCAACATATCTTGTTAGAACACGATCCCCTACTCGGCCCTGCTCATACACATAATAATAGGTCCTAACAGTCCCATCACTCAGCTTCTTCCTAACCCGTTTAACTACAAACCTACGCCCCATCACAACCACGATAGAAACATTCTCCGAGCCAACATATGTAGTTAACCCACGACCCAAATTCAACCACACCCATAATGGTCCTTAAGTAGCTCAAAAACACGGGTATCAAATGATTCCATAAGTTTTTCGCTTACGTCCTTATAGATCCTGTTCATTTCATTAACTAAGTCCAAGCTAGTCTTGTTCCTTAGTTTCCAGATTTCCAGCAACCTCTTTGCGGAGTCTGGCTCATATAATGAAAGCTTATTTAGAACATCGAGCTCCTCGTCTTCACTTATATCATTGCACTTAATTTTACTCAAGTCTGGGATGTTTATATTCTCGTGTTTACTCAACTCGTATGCAGCTATGACAATTAGCGGTGGTAACGTTTGGAATATATTGGTAGGTCCATAGAAATCGACTGTGCTCTGTACGATCAATCTATTAATTATTTCATTGTCACTAAGGTATTCGTTTTTCCAATCCTTTATTCTGGATACATAGGCTGTAATTGCAGCTTGGATAGTACCCAATATATATGAAGATAAAGCCTTACTAAACAAGCATATTAATACTGCTGATTCTTTGAAAAGTCTGTATCTTATCGACGCGATTATTAGTTTGGCATAATCTAGGAATATACCTTGTATTGAAAAATAAATGAGCCTTACATACTGCATAGATCTAAGTCTGTATATAACCTTGTTCTTAACTCTCTTCTTCTCAACAATTCCGCTATTTACGAGAAGCTTTAGTCTACGATTTATTGTTTCCTTGGGTTTATGGAGAAGCCTGACAAAATCAGTGAAACAATAGCCTTCAGGCCTTAATGTTAGAAGTGCTATTATTTTTTGGATTAATGGATCATTATTATGGCTCATCTTCAGGTGCCTCAGTCCAATTGAATAGACTACTGTCTAATCTAATAGTCTATTTAATATTAAAAGTAATAAAAATTATATGGTGCATCCACAATGGTAGGTAAAACTCTACGTATTGTTAACGTGTATAAGGTGGGTCCAAAGAAAGTTGCAAGAATTAGCGGGGGGCTTGCAGGGATCTATTTACCTAAAGATCTAGCGTTTCTCAGGGGCAAGAAAGTGATGATTACTATAGAGGTTCTCGAGGAGAGTGATGATTAATGATTAGGCGCTTGATCGCCTTTCTTGCAGTCTTTGTTATCTTTATGGTGCTAGTTGAGCCTGTTTATCCGGCGGTTTCTAGTCTTGATTATGTATGGGGGCGCTTTCCCTCGAATATTAGGATTGTCGGGGTTAAGGATCTGAGTAAGGACGATAATTTAGAGAATGGTGATTGGTTCCAAATAGTATATGAGATCAAGGTATCGAAGCTATTCTATCAGGGTGAAGACTATGTTAAGCAGCAGGTGGTTCAGCATTTCGAGAAATTCCTCGGTAAGATCATAAGGGAGCATCCCGAGCTTAGGATCTATTATGCAGAGTATAAGTGTTATAAAGTCGATGGTAACCCGATTGTTCAGAACTACTACTATCACGTAAGGATAATTGGTCATGTTGAACCCATTACCCTTAGTAATGGTACTAAAAAGTTGATCGGATGGGTAGGAGTAGCAGTAATAATTGCTTTAATACTAGCTTGTATCATTGCATCCATCGTTCTTGTACAGCAGCCTGCAGTCCAAAAGTTATTGGTGTCTGTAGGTGAGGCTATTCATTCTGTAGCTTCAAACATGTTTACAATGCTTGTGTTATTACCAATAGTATTGCTCATGTTGATAGTCCTAGTCTTGCTTCTAGGAAGAAAAACGTGAACGAGGCTAGGAAATCATGACTTATGCTCAGGAGACCTTGTTTAGATGGCTTGTAGGCCTCGGGAAACCTAGGAATAATTGGCCTAATCGTGATGACTATGTTCCAGTATACCTGGTGCTTTACAATATTCCCAGTGAAGAAGGTAAATTCTATGTTGAGCGACGCCTGGATAATGGACAGAAGATAAAAATAAAGATCGTTCCAGACGTTATCATAAATAAATTAAAGAACTTAAGGTTCAAATTCTATAAGATCCTTTGTAAGCACCATGTAGTGGAGACAAGGCTAGGCCGTATCGTTGATCGCGACGAAATACCTTCGCTTCAAAAGGAACTCGATAAGTGGACCAGCGAATTCATACAGATACAAGTTCTCTTGGATGACTTTCTCGCTATGCCATGGATTTACAAGGAATGGGAAGAGATACAGAAAAATATATCACTTTATAAAATAGAATGGCCCCCCAAGGATCTAAATATAATCAGGGACTTCTACCTACGAATAGAAGGACCTATATTTCTACCTAAGAAGCTCTACGACTCACTCATTCTCAGAGCAAAGTCAAAACAATAAATCAGGCGAATATTAATGATCTCAAGGCTTATAATATGCGATCGCCCTTACAGTTTTGCCCTCGACATTAATGTCTGTAATAGTTACCTCGAGGTAATCTCCCTCTTTGATGCCGAGAACACTTGCGAATGCAGAGGGCAATGTGACATAGAGCGATTTATAGGTTTTGCCAGCCTTGGGTATTATTTTCGCTTGTACTTTAACTCGAGGCATAATTTCACCATGAATTTTGTTATAGAATTTGATATAAAAACACTCCTACAAGAAGATGTAACAGAATTTAGTAACAAAAAGTATTTAAGCAGAAAGTATCAGAAGTTAGTAACAGAAAGAGGTGGAAAACATGATCCTTTATACATTATATGAGGAGCTAAGAACCAGTAATAAGTCCGCAGATGAATTCGAAGAACTTCTTAGAATACTTGCTCAGGTGGAAGCAAAAGTAAGATACGAGACCCTTATCCAAGTACTAGAGGTTATATCTAAGGCGAAGAGCGAAAACCTGGATCTAAAGGATCTCGAGAACATTATTGCGGACTGGATATCTGAT
>JAMOVL010000002.1 GCA_027067785.1 Desulfurococcales archaeon
TATTGAAAAGACAACGTTATAGATAAAACAAAATTATTGCTCTGTGATAACAACTACTTCGCCGCCTGCTTCTTCTATCTTCTTCCTGGCTTTCTCCGTAATGGATCTCGTTATCACTTTTAGCGGTAGAGTTACTTTGCCGGAACCTAGAACTTTATTGTACCCCATACTAGCGACGTCAATTACGATTTTATTGTCCTCCTTGTATGCGAGATTCTTTGATAAGAGATACTTTGCCAGCTCGTCGAGCTCTCCTACATTGATCGCCACTACTTCGGGCACAAGTTCCGGCGGCCTTGTAAATCCGTGCTTACCGTACCAGTTCCTAGCATATTTCAGTACCCACATCCACTTGTGCTTATGCATGCCAACAGCTCCGAATCCTCCTCTCGAACCACTCTTCCTATGCTGGCCTATACGGCCCCATCCCATCGTGCGTGTTCTACCGCGGAGCTTGCGGCTCTTTTTCCGTTTTCTAACAACCATCCATAACCACCTCTTAGAGCATCCTCTTTATGAGATCATTAATTGCTTCTCCACGATACCCTAGCTCTCCACCATCATTGTATGGACGCTTGGTGCTCTTCTTAAAACCTCCTCTCGGCGGATGCAGCCTAAACACCGGCTTTATACCGTCCAATTTGTGTAGCTTAACCTTTCCGTCGAGCAACGCTTTAGCTAGACCTGGAATACCACCGTAGATTCCAAGGTTCTTGAATCTCGTTTCAACATATTCATCAGTTAATGGCTTGTCACCTATTGTGCGCCCACGTTTTCTAAGAAGCTCTACAAGCGTGTCGTAGTTTATTTCTCCCCATGTAACCCAGTCCTTAACCTTCTGCAACATACCCTCTAATCCTGGCTGATCCGCCGGGTATATGACCATGTGGAACTTCTTATGGAGGCGAAGTAGTTTCAACGTATATTTTACGTCCGGCGGAACATCAACCCTGCCCTTGATCCTTATGATCGCGTAAAGCTTCACCATTCCTAAACACCCTCATTAAGCCTTCAACCAATCAACCGGTGTTACGAACTTGTAGGTGTTACGTAAGGCTTCAACAACGGCTTTTGCGAAGTTAAGCGTTGTTCTTGTTTCTCCCAGGGTCTCAGTCCATACATCCTTTATCCCAGCCATTCTCAACACGGCCTTAGCTACATCACCAGCGACAAGACCAGTACCCTTAGGCGCCGGCTTTAAAGTCACAACAACACTACCGCTTTTACCCTTCACGATGAAGGGGACACTGTGCGGCTCGCCACAGCGGCACTCCCAGCTACCACATCCTCTCCTAACGGGCGTTATGTTGAGCTTAGCATTTCTAAGCGCTTTCCTCAGAGCTACAAGGTACTGTCTAGCCTTGCCTGCACCAACGCCTACGAAGCCATCACCATTACCGATCACAACTACTACTCTGAACCTGCTTACTCTACCAGCATCGGTCACCTTCTGGACAATGCCCACATCGATTCTCTCATACTTTAGATCTGGTAGGAGGTAATCCACTATTTCCGGCTCAAGCAATGGAAGGTTATTATCGAATATATCTTTTAGACTGGTAATCTTACCCTCGACAACCATCTTTCCTACTCTTGTTCTTGGTACCCAGGACTCGAGAGCCTCTCTATCTACTGCGCTTCTAAGCATTTCAGGCACCTCCTGAGCCTATACCGTATTCATTAAGAATCTTTGCCTTAACCTCCTCGAAGTGCGCGGGGAGCTGGGAGGGATCAAACCCTCTAGCTATGTACTGCGAGAAGAACCTGTTATAAGCCTCAGGATCTGCCTCCTGGAGCTTCTTGGCCCAGGAGGCTATGTGCTCCCCGCGTATGCGTTCTTCCGAGGGTGCTACACCGTCTCCCATAGGAACTTCTAACCCCACATCATTTGCTGCCTTAATGGCAGCGAATACTTTAGCTCCCCTCGTCGGGGCGTGTAATCCTATGTCTGGAACCGCGTACTTTATCCCTGCTTTTAAGGCTCTTAGAGCCGCAAGCATTCCTGTGAGATAAGCTGCTGGTGTGTTGCCTAGTCCTCCGAGCCAGCCATACTTCTTTGCTAGTTCGCGTGAATGAGCAGCAGCAATAGTTACATCTCCTTCAGGCCTAGCGATCATTACCTGGACTATTATGTGTTTGAGTGTCTTCCTAACTACGAAGCGTGGATGCCCTGAAAGTATCATCCTGTATCGTTTGTAATAGTTTGTTTTACCTTCTCTTCTCCTTCTTCTGGGTACCTTGTATCGTGGGCCTCTTGCCATGTTTTACTCACCTTACCTCCTTGAGGATCCCTTTCTCCTTCATGTAGTGTTTAAGTGAGGCAAGACTGTGGAATGTACCGCCTTTTGCTAACATGTATAGTCTACGGTAGGTCTTACGATCGATGATACCGTGGTCCCTTAGGTATCTCAAATACCTTCTAATTTTCCTTATCTTGTGCATCCACACCTCTTTCTTATCTAGTCTGGCGGTCTTTACACCCTTCCTTTTACCATATCCTCTCCTTCTCCCCTTCTTTCTCTGCTGGTGCTTCTTCCTCCATCTACCCCTACTGTTCTTATGAACAGGTCTTACCTGAATAACACGATCCTTGATGAGCTTTCTGATCTCCTGCCTCGTGATAACATCGGCGACCTCATCAATATAGTTTGGATCAATCCATATCCTCGACTCTCCTACTCCTAGTACTTCCGCCGCCAATCTCTTCTGCAGACTCAGATCAGTCACTGCTCCTCAACCTCCAAACCACTAGTCGTTAGGGGTATGGGGTTAGCAACTTTAAATCCCTTATTGATAGCGTGCTTCATTATCTCGATCTTCTTCCGAAGCCCCACAGTTCTACCTATGTATACTATGTACTTATCGGGATCAAGGTCCTCAAGCTCTTTGACATTGTGGACAACCACAGGTATTCGCCCGGATGGATGTAGCCCTCGTACCAGTCTAGGAGATCTGTATCCTACTTCAACGAGCGGTGGATACCCTTTCTTCTTTAACCGCATCTTGTTATCCGTTCCTTTGGGCTTACGCCATTTCGGCTCGTTGCTGAACTTCGGCTTCTTCCACCATAAATGCCTATAGAAGTCCGGCTTCTTTGACTTAAGCTTCTTTCTAAGCTCTAGTAATTTCTCTATATCTTTCTCTTTCGTCATTCTTCATCACCCCAATCATAAATGTATATTCCATCGGCGAAAACACGCCTATCCTTCCCTTTAACCTTGGTGGCGAGCTCTATATTAGCAGCTGTCTGCCCAACATGTTCGATATCTATACCCTCAACGATCACATCTTCTCCCTTAACGGTAACTTTGACATCATCGCCTATTATTCGTGCTATACGATCTGATCTTTCTCCTAAGAAGTTCTTTATCCTAACAATTCTATTAGCATTATCAACCTCAACAGTTATCGGGAAGTGCGAATATATTATCTTTAACTTGTACCTGTAGCCCTTAGTAACTCCTCTAATCATGTTCTCTATGTGCGAAGCTATTGTTCCAACAAGAGCCTTTTTCTTCCTATTAGCAAAGAATGTTTCAACAACAACCTTATTGTTAGTCTTGTATATTTTTACACCTCTGGCATGTGAAAAGTCTCTCTCCAGCCTCCCTTTAGGTCCCTCAACAACTACTTTCAAACCATCCACAGTAACGTTTACGTTCTCAGGGATTTCAACTTCTTCCATCACATGTACTTCTTTCACCATTACCTAGCACCTCCTCAGTAGACGAATGCAAGCAATACTCCGCCTGTTTTCTTCTCAATGGCCTCCTTGTGAGACATTACGCCATAAGGTGTTGATAGGATTAGTAATCCTATATTGTATGCTGGCAGGTATTCTCTCAGCCAGTGAGGCATTTTCTCGAGATCCTTATACTTCACGGGAAAACGTGGTTTGATAACACCTACTTTGTTTATTCTTCCCAGTAATTGCACCTTTATCTTGCCCCAACGTCCGTCGTCGATGTACTCAAACTCGCCTATATAGCCTCCTCTCTGCATAACCTTCAATACGTTAATTATCAGCTTAGATGCAGGCCAGATCAGTACTTCAGACTTGGCCCTCATCTCAGCATTTTGTATTGCGGCTAAAGCGTTTGCCAGTGTATCCAGCATAACCATTTCGATCACCCGTTTAGCTATACTTCTTGAATCCTAGAGCCGGAGCTATTTCACGGAAGCACTGCCTGCATAGATATAGTCCGTAAGCCTGTATTACGGCATCACGAGTACCACATCTCTGGCACTTTCTCGATCCCTTTCCATACTTATGGATTTTCGGCGCTCTGTACTTGCCCATCCTAACCACCTATCCGGCTTAAATTATTTCAACACCAAACTCCTTATTAAGATAAAGCATTGCTTCCTCGCGGGACACACGATGTCTTCTAGGTATGTGTTTCTTCCTACATCTTTTTCTTCTTAGAACCCTGTAGCCCGGCCTCTCAAACGTTATGGCAATATCCATTCCGAACACTCCTATCTCAGGATCGTATTTTACACCAGGGATAGTGATGTGCTCTGCTATACCAAAACTGACATTACCGTAATCGTCGAAGCTTGAGGCTTTGATCTTATAACCTATTGCTTCAAATGCTTTTCTAAGGAATTCTACTGCCTTCTCTCCTCGGAGAGTGACTTTGGCAGCAATGTTCTCTCCTTTACGTATTCCGAAATCCTTGATCGTCCTTCTCGCTCTGCGGGGGACTGGTTTCTGCCCCGTTATCTCCTCTAGTACCTTCATTGCCTTACCAAGTCTCTCTGTAGCTGCTCCCACAGAGATATTGACTGTAACCTTTGCTATCCTGGGCTTCAACATGGGATTACTGTTCCATTTCTCCAGTATTTCATCTATGTTTGGCACATAATCAGTGATCGCCATTACCATACACCTTCAGGAAGACTTATCAACGGTTCTTCCTTCCCGATCGGGAATATATAGGAGAGACTGGTCTGGAACTTATTACCATGTTTGTCCTCAAGAGTCACAATGCTTCTATGTCTTCTCACACCTTTCCTGATCTCCAGTATTCTACCAACTCTTCCAACGTTTCTACCACCACTAATTATAGCAATAACTCCTTCTTCTAGAGGGATGTATCCCATTATCTCCTGTTTAGGTATACTCAGCTTTATTGTGCCTAGAGTAGAGTAGATGTCCTCGACAGGATTGGTTGGATCACTTACTCTTACCAGTACATTCCTTCCATCATGTAGGTTCAGCTGAATATGCCCACCTTTCACAGTCGTCTTGTTCTCTATTCTGCACAGCTTGAATGATGCTTCGTCCTTCTCTATTTTATGTAGACCTAGAACCTTTACCGGAACAGGGATCACTCTATAGTATTCCCGGGTATCAACGATCTCAATGACATCCATGATTCCTACAGGGAACTTATAGTTCTTCCTGACCTTACCATCAACCTTGAAATGTCCCTCTGCAATCAGCTTTCGTGCCTCGCGCGCCGTCTTAGCATACTTGAATATATCTCTAACAATTATCAGTAATGGCAGAGAGAAGTCTATCGGGTGAGGCCCCGGTGATGGCTTGACAGCCCATTTGTACTCCTTTCTCAGTATAGGCCAAAACCTGGGCGCTGCTAAAGCCTTTAAATGCCTCTTTCCACCCATTCTGGCCATTACTTCTCACCTTCTTCTTTTTCTTTTGTTTCTTCGACTGATGTTTCTTCAACTTCTAGCTTCTCTTTTAAAGACTTCTTTCGCTCAATGATCTCTTTTCTCCACTTATCACTTAGATCTAGCTTCACTATCATTACTTTGCTAGGATGTATTGGGTAGTAAACAGGTGTTTGATCGGCCTTCTTCATCTGAACGCCTTCTATATAGATCCTAAGCTTTCTAAGATCAACTCTGACAACCTTGCCTTCATGCCCCTTCCAGCTTCCCCGCATTATTTTTACAACATCTCCTTTTCTCACTGGCAGTCTTCTTATACCGTATTTTTCTCTGAGCTCCCTGCTTAGAGGAGCTGTCATTAGTTTACGTCTTAGATGTAGAGGTGCGTTATAGAGTGCTTTCCTCTGCTTACTAGGCTTAGCTGATGATGTGAGTCCCATAATTTGTCACCTCTAGATGATCATTGTTGCGATGTTAGCGATCTGAGGCCATCTCTCAGCGGCCTCTCGTGCTATAGGGCCTCTTATCTCACTGCCCTTTGGAGATCCTTCCGGAGTAACTATAACTACTGCGTTATCTTCGAAAGCAATCCAGGTCCCATCAGGTCTCCTGAACGGTCTCCTCTGACGCACAACTACAGCCTTGACAACCTGTTTACGCATTTCGGGAACTCCCTTCTTAACGGTGACAACTACAAGGTCTCCCACGCCTGCTGGCGGTATTCTTCTGAGTCTGCCCTTGTAGCCGGGAACGCCGATGATTTTAACCTCTTTAGCACCACTGTTATCCGCTACCTTTACATATGATCCTACCTGTAATCCAGTGTTGATCCTTCTACGTGATTTAGCCGGTCTTCCCTTTCTTCCTTTCGGCATTACTTACCACCTGCCCTCTTAACTACTCCCAATACAACGAAGGAAACAGTTTTTGCGAGAGGCCTTGTCTCTCCAACTATTACTTCATCGCCTTCTTTAGCGTTTATACACGGAGGATTGTGTGCATGTATCAGTGTGTGTCTTTTTTCGTATCGTTTATACTTCTTAACATAATGGTAATAATCATGTCTTACAACAACTGTTTTCTGCATCTTAGAGCCAACAACGACACCTCTGAATATCATTCCCCGTACTTTGACGTGTCCATGCCAAGGACACTTGGGGTCATTACACTCGCTCTCCGGAGGCTCTATGCCTGGAATACCGATATTTCTTGGCTTAGTCACTCTTCTTCCCCACCTACTTAATCATATTCTAACCTATCTTCCGGTCTAGCTAAAATCTGAGACCCCCTAATTATTACTTTCTCTCCCGTTGGGAGAGTTATCTCGAATACTCCCTTTTGTTTAAGTAAACGTATTATGCGTTTTTTAGATGTTTCTATCAATAGAGTCTTACGCGTTTCATCGATAATCCTGCCCGATACACCAGCAATACTAGGATCTGGATAATCAAGAACTGTTATCTTTAATCCGATGAGCTCGTGAAAATAGATGTTTTTTCTTGTGATCCTCATCTCTAAAAATTTCGATCAATAATTACTTGTTATCTCTTGATCCCAAGTTCTTCCTCACGCATTATGGTTAATATACGGGCTATATCTTTCCTAATGTTTCTGATACGAGAAGTATTTGTCAGTGTTCCTACCTTTGACTGTAGTCTTAGCTTTATTAATTCAAGCCTAAGCTCGTTTAGCCTACGTAGTCTTTCTTCAGGACTCATTTTCCTTATTTCGTCAGGCTTCATTTACTTCTTCACCTCCCGGAGCAGCTTCCTCTCCTGCTTGAGGCTTCAAAGATTCTAGCTCTTCCGGCTTTACGCTTTTTATTTCAATATGATCTGGTGGCCTCACGTTCGGCCTAACTATTACTACCTCAATTCCATAAACACCACGTTTTAGCAGTGCTTTTCCAACGGCTCTGTCAACCATGTATTCGACGACTTCTCCTGCCTTATAGATCTTGCCAGCCTTTAGCTTCTCGTAGCGGGCTCTCTCGCTTCTTAGTTTACCGCTGATTATTATCTCTGCACCTATAGCGCCTGCCTCCATTATCCTTCTCAACATAGCAAGAGCTACTCTGCGGTACGGTATTTCTTTTTCGAGAGCACGAACTATTCTAAAGGCAACTACACGGGCGTTTAGATCCGGATCGGGCACTGATGATACGGTGATATCGGTGTTTTCGAGGCCGAATCTTGTCTGGAATACTGTTGTTAGTTTTCGAATTACGCTTCCTCTTCTACCAATGATTCTTCCCGGGTATTCTGCATATATCACTACTCTATAGCCTGTAGGGGTTTTGTAGAGCTCGACACCAGCGTAGCCAGCATCCTTGAAGTAATTGGCGAGAAACTCGTCAAGCATTACACGTTTCATGCTATAATCTATAAAGTAAGACTTTACACGTGGACCGGTCACTTCTTACCTACCTCCTTAACAATGACTTCTACATGTGATGTTCTCTGATACTTTGGTGTTGCTCGTCCAAAGGCGCGGGGCATATATCTTTTAAGCGTTATACCCTTATGAGCAGCTATATGGATTATTACGAGGTTATCCTTATTCAGTCCTTTATTCTCGGCATTTGCTTCAACATTATCTAGAAGTTTTAATAAATAACGAGCTGCTTTAACAGGATATCTTCCTATAGGCCATTTCCACTTATCAGCTAGCCCTCTTCTATGTGCTTGTTTGCCCTTATACCTCTTCAAGGGGACTGCTTCTTTCTTTTCGATCACGCGTTTAAGGAATTCTTTTGCTTCGCTAAGCTTCATACCCCTTAATACAGCTACGACTTCTCTCATAACTTTTATAGATACTGGGATATCAAACTGCACTGCTTTAGCTATGTCTGATTCATCTCTTACTTTGTAGGAGTAATGCCATGTAGGCATACATGTTCACCCCTTACTTGAGCGATACATACATACTGCTCCTCGTCGCTTTTAGACCGGGCTCTCCGTGCGCTACTCTCTTCGCGGTTGGGCTGAATTCGCCTAGATAATGCCCTATCATTTCAGGCATTATTCTAACAGGGATAAACTCCTTCCCGTTATATACAGCAATGGTTAATCCGACCATTTCTGGGAGTATGATCATATCCCTGACATGCGTCTTTATAATTGCCTTCTTACCCGTAAGCTTCTTGGCACGTACTTTTCTTATTTTAGCTAGTAGCTTTACCTGCGCCTTTGTGAGGCCTCGTTTTAAGCTACGCCTCTGCCTCGCCGGGAACAATTCTATTAGCTCGTCCAGCGGCATATTCAGTAGTTCTTCGAGTGTCCTACCCCTATATCTGAACTTCTTCCACTCCGGCGGTATCTCTATCTCTATCGACAAATTATTCACCTCTGGTAAGCATAGACATTGTTTCTCGCTATTTATATTGTACTCTTAACCTCTAACATGGATAAGTTTATCCCGTATTTTAAGGTTTAGTTTTCTTCCCAGTATTTTAGGTAGTTCTTCAGGTGATGCTATCCGCGTTATATCTATACCCTGTGACACTAGCTCGGATGCAATATCTTCTCTATGAAATGGAGGTACGAAAACCATTATCCTTCTCCCCATATTATTGGCGCGAACGATTGCCTGAACTGGATCTTTATAGTTAACGGTTTGTTCTAAATCCGTGAACAGAACTATATCGTCTCCAGGCCTAGATACTTCTATAGCCTGCTCCACAGCTAGAGCTATATTGGTATATCCTTTGAATCCCTCGAGGAAAGCATGGCTCAAGAACCTGTTCATTAAAGAACTATGTGATACGGACTTTAGATTGTATACCTTCACCTTATCAGAAAACAATATACAGTACTTAAGCAACGGAAATACCGCTCCCAGTGATAGTATCGCCCACACAGAGTATTTCAGCATCGAGCCACTTACATCGACCAACGCTATGATACGTGGTGTTTTCTTCCAGTCTTTCCTAATTATCCTATAGTTGTATCTGAGGAAATTGTAGAGCGTTTTCCTAATATTCGGTCTTCCTCTATATAGGGACTCCGTTGGTAATTTAGATCTTGTGTTTCCACGTACAATTCTTGCAAGTATTTTCTTGCTCAATACTACAGCTCTTTTCAGGATTTCCTGATTAATCTGCCTTTCAGTTCTTATTAGATCAAAAACTCTATATCCGATGTACTCTATTGCTTCCGGGATACTTATGGAGAGTATCCTTATGATTGCTTTTTTGTCTTGGCTCAGTAACGACCTATAGATCGGTCTTAGTTTAGAGGATAAACTCCGAGGATCGATCTTGTTTAGAAACGAAAATGAATAGTCAATATATGCCGAATTACCTGTTAGAAGATAATCAAGGTACGTAGCGAGAGCTTTTCCTAGCAAGGCCTTATTACGTATGAATGGATCGCTTATCTTTCCCGGACTACTAATACATGAAAGTGTTAATAGATCTAAATGATCAAGGATCTTCTCAAACGATTTATTCTTATATATTTTAGAGACTATCCGGAAACGCTCATGTATCGGTAACTTTTGTATATCTTTTGCAATTCTATCAGTATCAATATCCCTAACTGTCTTCAAATATCTAAGAGAATACGGTCCAAGATAATTTGTAGAAGCAAGCCTGGTCTTCTCAGCGATCTGCCCTATTTTCTTCCATGTACTCGGCGACGAAAACTCTGCATCGTTAATTCTTCTTCTAAGTTCAGCGACTATCTCTTTATCTAAGCGCACATTATATCCATAGAATAGATCGGCAAATTTCAGTAACTCATCTATATTCATGCCCGATATAAGCGTTTGATCAACCGCTTTCAGCCATAATGCGCTGGGAACTTCTCTAAGATATTTAAAGAGGTCTTGAAGGGTTACCTCTCTCCTTAACATACCATCTAGTTTTTCTGAATAAATGGATTTATCAACAAATAATCTTCCATCTCTGGTTTTTACAAGATATCCATGTTTTCTTAGCCATATATAATCAAGGATATCTGAGTGTGAGCTATTCTTTCTAAAGATCATTGAAACAGTTATTTTTCTTTTCCTATGAAGCTTTCTAAGAATTTTCATTTCACTATCATATATTATCTTATCATTATATGAATCTTGTCCTTTAGCCTGTCCCGATACCTCGTTTTTCCGTGCTATAAATATAGATTGATATAGTTGTTCCAATAATGAATCATATTCTTTCTCAGTCTTAGTTAGTGCTTTAAGCGTCATACATAGTTTGATAAAGACTTCTTCCTTATCCACAGAGACCTTTACATTTTGTTTTTTCCTTACCAAGTAATCATAGCATTTTAAAATATTTTGTCTTATTTCATTACCAAGTACTCCAATACCGTATTCAATGTTTTTATCCAAGTAGTTCTCCAACAATATTTTCATCCTCAGGATCCTTTAGAAGAACGGATCTTCCCGCATCAAGAAGATCGCGCATATCAGCTTTCGACTTGTTTCGAGTCTTTGCAAGTATTGCTGTTATTGTTAGCCAAGATACCAGATCCGCTGTTCCCGGTTTATAAATGGCTTTTCGACGGAGTTCCCCAATAATCTTTATGGCTCTAGATATTATTTCGCTAGTTAGATATTGTGATAGATCACCTAGTCTAAGCATTATAATTTCATATTCTTCTTCAGGGGTAGGATACCTAAACTCTATCCTTATTATTCGCCTCATGAAAGCATCGCTTAGCTCGTTCTGAGCGATATCTAGCGGATTACTAGTCATAATTATCTGGAAGCCATCACCATATTGATAATATGTTTTCCTTAGCTCAGGAACAATTATTCGTCTTTTATCTATAATATCTAGTAATAAGTTCTGGAAGCCTTCATTACTCCTCCTAATCTCATCTATAAGGACACCAGTGTCCAATATAAGAGCCGCTAGTAGCGGACGAGGGATAAAGCTTTCTTCGTTGAAGCCTTTGGCCATAGCCATTGCTGGGTGAAAATCCCCGATAACTCTATACTCATCATAACTCTCGCTGCAAGGAAGGACAAAAGCTGTTTTCCCGGCCCACAGGGAAAGTATTGCTTCACCTATTTCCGTCTTACCTGTACCTGGTGGTCCTTCATAGAGTACTGGTCTGTTATTCATAAAAGCGGCGATGGTTAAATAGACTATGTATGGTTTAACTATTAGCTTATATTTTTCTCTCAAATACTTGATCATTAAATCGGGAGAACGTATTCTAGGGACACTCTCGATAACGGGCCCATATATTTCCTTAACTTTCTTTATGATAGGGTCTTCCTCCATACCCTTAACCCCAGAGATTTAGAGTATTTAAGCATCTATTATAGACAACGGATAATCAGGATACTTGGGGAGAATAATGATTACGATAAGGAAATGTTTTCTCATTGAGGGAAGCGATCGGGTCTGGGTGGAATTGGTTTGTCGCAATGATGGTTTAATAATTAGGGTTATCGGGCGCGAGCCTCTTCACCGCTCTCGTCATTTGTCCAGAGCTTTTGATAGGTATATTAGAAGACTAGTTGGATCCAGAGGAGTCGCTCTTGAAGAGAAGGTATTGGGAGGAAAACCTAGGATTACAGGATACAAACGTCTAGATGATAAACTCTACATTATTTTAGAGATAGATTCTACGAGATTATATGTTCCCGCGGTAAAGGAGAAGCTTCTTAGACAATGTATGAAATTACTACGTGAACAAGGGAATTAATTAAGAGTGAAGCCCTCGAATAAGCCGGCATGTATGATTAAATATGAATAAAATATTAATCAACCCTTTCTTCTCCCTGTTCTTCTAGCGGCTATATGTCCTACCTTCCTACCAGGCGGCGTCTCTCTGGCAACTGTTGACGGCTTACCTACGTGCTGGTGGCTACCACCACCGTGTGGGTGACTGACAGCGTTCATTGCTACTCCACGTACTTTAGGCCATTTGTGCGCCTTAGCCTTCCACTTGTAGTATGAATTGCCTGCCTTAAGCAATGGTTTCTCTGTTCTTCCACCACCCGCTATTACGCCTATTGTCGCTCTCGCAGTATTTGGTATTTCGATGATCTTACCGCTGGGTAGCTGTACGTGTGTTCTACTTCCGGCTCTACCGACAATGAGTGCATAGGCACCCGATGATCTAACGAATTTACCTCCATCACCAGGCCTCTTCTCTATATTACATACTTGTGTTCCTTCGGGAATACTGCCAATGGGCAGTATATTGCCGTTCGATATCGATGCCTGAGGACCTATCTCAATAATCTGTCCAACATACAGTCCTTCAACAGCAGGAGTTAGAAATTCAGTACCATTCTCTAATACTATTTTTGCGAGAGGAACCCATCTACCAGGATCATGTATTAGATCCATTACCTTTCCTTTCATGGTCTTATCAAGGACCAGTGGCGGATACTTAGCAGGGCCTTTCTTCAGGTGCTTAGGGCTTCTGAAAGTCGGTGTTCCGCGCCCCATACGCTGCGGAAGTATACGTTTACCCATACATACTCACCTCATATTAGGCCGAGCTGTGATGCAACCTCGCTTGCCTTATATTCAGGCGCAAGTCTAACATATGCCTTCTTTTCTCCTCTCGGCGTTATTAGTGTACGGACTTTCTGGACTTTCACACCAAATATTAGCTCTACGGCACGCTTTATATCGGGCTTGGTGGCAGTTCTATCAACAATGAATGTCAGCGTGTTCTCCTTGTCGATCAGAGTTAATGCTTTCTCGCTGTGTACAGGTCTGATTATTACTTTGTATAGTCGAGCCTCGTCATTAATCATAATACTTTCACCTCATACCTAGTTGCTAAGTCTTGAAGCGCTGATAAGCTATATACTGTCAGTCTTCCCGGCTCACCACCGGGTGCGAGGTGAAGTATTCCTAGGTTGTTAGGAGTTGCTATATCGACGCCCGGGAAGTTCCTGACGGCACGGGCAAGCGGGACATCGTAGCTCGTTAATACGAACAATATGCTTCTGGGCTCAACGTATCTCCTACCCCTCATCTTGCCTTTCCCAGCCCTTATCCTTATCCGTTCATAACTCCTCTCTATATCTTGCCATATACCTATGGTTTTCAAGAACACCTTAGCTTCTTTCGCAGTCTTAATGGTTTTCTCAATACTATCATCGATTATAACTGGTAGTTTCTCCCTCGCGAAAACATGTCCGCGCGCCCTAACGATTTCCGGTATAGACGTGGCCGCTATAGCTGAAGCTGTGGCAAGTGCTTTTTCCCTCTTATTTATCCTTTCATGGAGTTTCTCGTCTGGGCGAGGCGGGAAAGCTGCATGACCTCCTCTAGCAAATACAATGAATGCTGCACGTCCATTCGGAAGCCTTGGAACTCTCGCCATACCTCTTCCTACACCAAAACTTCTTGCAGTTGTCCTCCTGCCCGCCATCGGATCTCTTCCTTTTGGCTGAAGCATTGCTGTAAATGCTGATAAATACGCTCTTCTGATCAGATCTCTCCTAATAGGTAGGCTAAAGATCGCTGGAAGATCAATTGTTTTCACGGTTTTCCCATCAATATCTATGACTTCTCCAGTCTTGGGCTCCAGCTTATAGGGTATTAAGATCGACCAGGTCATGGTTACACACCCTGCTTGCTCTCATGGCTTACATACACTATTTCAGGCGCTGCTTCAGGCTTCCAGTCAGGAGGTCTTATCGGCTCGCGTAGTACGAGAAGCCTCTTTCTAACTCCGATAACGCTTCCATGCAACATGAGATACGGGCCATACACAATTCCGTATCCGAGGAACCCTCCTTTAGGCGTGATCTCCCATCCGTTCTTACCTATCCTTAATATCCTCTTATTGTACTCAGTCCTCCTATGGAACCCCATTTGTCCTGCTTGGGGTGTCTCGCTCATTGTGCCGAAGCCTGGGCTTCTAGAACCTATTTTCCTGCTTCCCTTTCTGTGCTTGTGCCATCTAGGTAGTTCTTTGACGCCAAATCTCTTCACAACACCCTGGAATCCTTTACCTTTAGTCACTCCTATTACATCGATAAACTGTCCTTCTCTAAATACGTCCCATATAGCCACATAGTTGCCGAGAATCTCAGAGGCGTATTCGAGCTGTTCTTCAACATTGCTTCCTCCACCGATTTTTATCTCGACTATTTCTGGCTTCTTCTTGCCTATTCCTGAGAGCACTGGTATGGTCGAGGCTATTACTCGGATCTCGTCTGGCTGGCTAGCCTTGATCTTAGAGATCTTCTCCTCATGATATTTTACTACGAATTTATAGCCGCCGTTCTCGGGCTTGACGAGGCCCGGATTAACCTTTCTGAGGCCATGTAGATATTTCCGTACGAGCTCATCGGGCGTTATATCAACAAACGGATTATCCTTGTAGATTTCATCTAAAAGCTTGGCTAGAGATTCCGAAGGATCCTTCCATACCTCGGCGATAGAGAGCAGGCCCGACATCGGGAAACGCTTGTATGCTCGAATCCCTAGGATAAGTATGGGCGGTGCGTCCAGAACGGTTACCGGTACAAATATCTCTTTACCCGTGGTATCCCTATTAGGCCTATCATCGATAACCAGTATGTGTGTCATGCCAGCTTTATATGCAGCGTATCCTAGTAGCTTGGGTTTTTCAAGCTCTACATCAGGCCAGCTTCTAACACGTGGCACTATCTTACTTGCTCGCTTACGTGGTCTTACTCCAAGGCTTCCATGTCTCGGCGCACTGTGTTTTCTATGGCCCATTGTCTTCACCTGCCATGCCGGAGTATCTTACAATACTTAGGGTATTATAAAACCTCACTTCCGGATTAATAAATTAATCAGCCCTAGGGTTATTATGAGTGCTTCTTCTGTTCTTATAGTTTTCACGTGCTGGCCGGGTATAGTATTCCATACATATTTTATCTTATCACTCAGATCCCAGTTCTCGTTTCTAGCGATCTCATATAGCCCACCATACGGAGAACCGAATAAGACTAATAATCTATTCTTTCCAGAAACAGCTGTCTTCACATCTGAGGGGGCTGGAACAGATCCATATCTACTTGTACCAACAATGCATGTATCTTCATCTAAGTTCTTATCAACTATATCCTTTAATCTATGCTCATATGATAATGAGGGACCCAAGTAGATCTTATGCTTGTTCCTATCAATACATCTACCAATCATTTTACGAGTATCGATTATCTTCACTATCCCTAGTCTATCACCGATCGTATCACAGACGCTATCTACAATTAATACCTCTTTCTTTAAACCACAATCAGCCAAAACCTTGCCGCCAGTCCTCCTTATTAGGCATATACGTATTTCATTTAGACGAGGCGTTGAAGATACGTCAAACACATTTAGTCTCAACGGAGGAAGGGCACCGACAAACCTTAGATCTTTGTCTATAGGCACAAGTTTTCTACGTAGATAGGGAGGAGTCAGAAGGTACTTGTGAATTTTCTTAATCAATGTAGTAACTCTTCTATGAAGAGATAAAGGGATAAAACCATCATGATAAACTATTATCTTCTCCACTCCGAAAATAGCCGTAGTTCTAATAATCTGATAAATTTTTAGAGTGCGGAGCAAAAGCCCGTTCTCTATAGAAATAACGCTTGACGGAAGAGCCACTTCCAGTGAAAACAATTAGTTCTACTTCCTCCTTTGCTTACCAGTCTTCTTTGATTTCGCTAGCTCTCTACTCATTCTTTCCGTTGTTTTTTCCTTTGTCATAAACAGACTTGTACGCTGCCTTCCACCCATAGCATATCCACCTCACTATACCAGTTATGATTCAATGG
>JAMOVL010000003.1 GCA_027067785.1 Desulfurococcales archaeon
TGATCTTTCTAAGAATATAAAGAATAAGCCCAACCAAATAGGAGCTGAAAGAGAAGAAAACTTGTCTTAAAAACACTCAAGCTATTTGGGTATTAGATTAGTATAGCCGAGCTCTACTAATGCAGACATTAGATCTTTCCACATAGATATCGCGTCTTGATATCTCTTTTGTTCATCAAGAGTTATGGCATTCAGAATTACTTTCGCAAGTCTATCAGGAAGCTTCTCACGTATTATTTTAACCATATTGACATCATGATCTCCTATTGTGGATAGGATATTAGACATTAGTTCTTCTGGCGGCAGTTTTCTCGTTGAACTTGTATAGCTACGTAGGATCACTTCTAATCTCCTATGAATCTGTACTAGATCAGGGTTTTCAATTAAGAATATTCTTAGTGGTACTGGTGTTCCATATAGGTTTTTCAGTATTAGTAAATTGACAAGTATTCTTGTCTTGAGCTTCTGTCTTGTAGCTGCATAGAATAGTGTCAGCCCTAAGCTGTATACATCATAGTTATATCCTGCCTTCCCCCTGATAAGGGCTAGAGGATCTGCGTATTCGGGCGTCGATTTCTTTAACTCTATTGTTTCATTGAGCAGATGCGGTATGCCGACAAAATCACTGATTAAAGGGGCATAACCATATGGTTCTCCGTCATCTTCTTTCAAAAGAATGTTCTGTGGCTTAATATCCATATGTACATAATGGTTTGCATGTATTAGTCCTAGTGCCCCCGAGGAACGTATTGCAATGAACGCTACTTCTCTAGGGTCGAGCCTGTATTTCTTGATCCTACTGTCCAGATCGCCTAGATCAGCATAGTCTTCGATCACTATTGGTGGGCTCGACACATATTCTTCTTCTGTATATATATCCCTTAATACTATGATCGCCTTAGGGTACAGTATATATTTTCTATATATGAGCAGCTTATCGGCCAGTGCTTCATCGTATCCTCTAAGCATTAATGATTCACGTATACCCTGTTTATTGGAGTGGGCTACTTCTAATGAGTTAAATACACCCTTCAATACTTCGTTGAGTCCCATCGCCCTACTGCTGACAGCCAATGGTTTTCCTTCTACTGTTTTCTCCCTAGGTATTTTTACGGCGTATCTGTAGCCGAACCTGTCACGTCCTAGAAGGACATACATGTAGGCTCCTTTTTCTGTCAGGATCTTATCGATGTAGATATCGTAGATCATCTTGTTAAGCCAGATATACGGTGGTTTTTCCTTCGATTTCTCCTGTTTACAGTTTATCACATGTTCTTTTAATTGATCAGGTAGCTCGTCTATAGGAAGCAATCCCATACTGTATTTTACGACAGGATTGCTAGGATAAACTTCTTTTATGAAACTACTATAAGCCAAGCCTCCAATTATTTGTGTGCCTTCACGTGTTTCGTAAACCATTCCAATAATGTTTGTTGAGTAGAGTAGGAGCCTTATTCTCCAAGAAGCATCTATAGCGCGCACTGTCACGTAGAGTACTTGATCATTTTTCGCCGCATTAATAGCTTTGTTTTTTAACTCGTCTATAAATTGTGCCAAATTAGCTTTTTTATTAGCAACAATCATTTTTTGCTTGAGCAAAATTTGCGACAATAATACCGGGTCCACAAACAAGTTGCTTGAATCATCAATCCTCGAATACGGTCTTAGATCTACCAATTTTCTCCACCAGCATACTAATAAATACATGAAAATAATTACGGTTGGTTGCTGAATATGTTATTTAATTGCTTCATCGTTTAAGATTTTATTCTTCCTCTGTTTTCTCGACAAATGATACAGCCAGTATTGTTAGACCAACAACTATTTGGGAGCCGTCCTCGAGTTTAACGGGTTCTTTCCCCTTAATATCCTCATTATTGACAAGCGTGCCGTTGGTGCTGCCCAAGTCCTCGATATACCATTCACCGTCTTTGAAGAATATTCTTGCGTGGCGACGCGAAACATAGGGGTCCGGTATAACTATGTCGTTTGTAGGATATCTCCCCAGTATGTATTCGCCGGGCTCTAGTATCCACTGGTTCTGCGGCATGAAGAAATTACTCTTGACAACCGTTAATTTTAATAGCTTAGGCTTCTCTTCCTTTGCTTCGCTCACTCCTTGTCACCTTCTTCTTTTTTCTCTTTTTCGATTCTTCCAGATAAAATCTTTGATATTATGCTTGCCATCTCTTTCGTTACGTCTGGCGTGAATCCTTCTTCGTCGAGCATCTCTTTTATACTCATTGTCCTTGTAACAAGGTTCTTTGAGCCGAGGACACGGGTTGCTTCAACTAGTTCTTCAAATTGTTTCTCGATCTCCTTCTTCTTAGGCTTCTTACCTACGTTCTCACTCAGGGCTAGTGCTACCTTCACTGCTCTTACTTCGGCCTCAACCGTGTTGTCGACCATTATTTCTCCTGCATGGCTCCGCTCTATTATGTTCAGCGAGAACTTGATTGGTTTGAGGAACTCCTGCTCACCGGTCTCGGGGTTAACGTATGATATTGTGATAGATAATGCTTCATGTGTTCCTGATACCATTGGTTCGACCAGTAATTCTCCAACAACGTCTATTACTTCGCCATAGTGTATATCTCCTATGTTTATCCTTGTCTCATTATCTATTGTGATCGCTTCTCTATTGTAGATGTTGACCTTAGTGTATGGTGATGTTACAAATGTAGCAACTATTTCCTTTGCACATAGCTCTCTAACTATTGATGTATACTCATACATTGCTTTCTCAAGAGCCTCGGGGTCGCGTGCGTGCTCGAATATCCCGTTGACAGTGCGCGCTATGTCGAGGAGGAGCTTCTCATTATATTTTTCACCTACACCTATGACTAGAGCTGTCCCCCCTGCTTCGCGGAGTTTTCGCGCCATCTCTAGTATTTTCTTAGGCTTCTTCGGGCCAGACGTAGGTTCTCCATCGGTAATGAATATGGCTCTGACCGCTGAAACTGCTTTTGACTCGATAAGCTTCTTCGCCTGTTCCGCCAGCACTTTTAGTGCTTCATAAATATTTGTGCCGCTGTCAAGTTTTAGTGATACAATAGCTTTTTCGACAAGCTTCTCGTCGGTAAAGGGTACTGGTTTCAATACTTCTTTTACTTTGCCGCAGAAACCATATACTCCTACATAGTCCTTATCTCGTATGAGCTCTAGTATTTTGAGCGCTGCTTGTTTTGCTCTGAATATTTTCTCGCCATCCATAGAGTAGCTCACATCTATCATTATTAGGAAAGCTACTGGTGGTGACGCACTGTAAACTCCTCTTATTGATAGTATGAAGGGCACCGTGTCTTCGACGCCTTCAATAACCTTGTCCTTGGCAGGCTTGAATGAGGCCTCTATAAGCTTCATCGTACCACCTTATGTCTCTTCATTATATTACTAGTCCAAGAAATATAACTATGTACTGTTAAAATCCTATATATTAGGACTATACGTGTATGTTCGAGGAGACCATGGTTGAATGCTAAAGAACTAGAGAGAATCGCACGGAGACTTGTCGGTGAAGTAGCTGGTTATCTCCGCGATATTCATGGAACTAAGGGATTAGATGAAGTGCTTGGAAGGGGGGCTTCTGGGGATACTACTAGGAGAGCTGATCGTCTGGCTGAAAACTTCCTTATAGATCTTGTTAGGGCTGAGGGCCTTGATGTGACTATAGTTTCTGAGGAAAAAGGTATTGTTAAACTTAGCGATAATCCCGAGCTAATACTTCTCACTGATCCTCTAGATGGTTCGCTTAACTATGTTCTCGGCATACCTGTCGCAGCTGTATCGGTCGTATTCTATGATATAAGGAAGCCGTTCCTAAGTAAGGCGTTAAGTGGTGCTGTAGCTAATGTGTTTGTTCGTGAAATCTATAG
>JAMOVL010000004.1 GCA_027067785.1 Desulfurococcales archaeon
AGCACTAACATTCTTACCTCCGCACTCAGGGTATGCGGCGCCTAGAGCCATGTGTATGGTACCACCTATCTTCTCGTCGAACAGTATTTCCTTAGTGAACCTTGTTATGTTATAGTTGAGGCCGAAGGCTATTTCTCCAAGTCTCTTAGCGCCTTCATCAGTTTCCAGCATCTTCTTGAGGAATTCTTCTCCACGCCTAGCTTTCGCTTCTATAACGACGCCTTTCTTAAAGACAAGCTTTACGCCTTCTACTTCTACTCCTCTCCATATTGCAGGATAGTCGAACTCGACCCATCCCTCCACGCTGTCCTCTATTGGTGCGGAGAATACCTCGCCTCCCGGCATATTGTAGTGTCCATCGTCGTTAATCCATTTGCGTCCATCTACTCTTAGTGTGAGCTCTATTCCGGGACCAATGTATCTTAATTCGCTGACCTTATTTAGGAAACCAGCTATTTTCTCCTGCCTCTCACCTATTTCCTTCCAAGCCTTCACCGGATCCGGAGAGTCACTGTATGTTGCATGGAATACGAAGTCTTGGTAATCAAGTATGCTCATACCTGCTTCTTGGGCTAGTGCTCTCGTAGGGAACGGTGCTACAACCCATTTTAGTTCTCCCTTAGCGCTTCTCTGCATAAATATCATGTTCAGTTCTCTCCTAGCCTGGCTTCTCTTCTTTATCTTCTCGGGATCGATCCCCATTAGCGGCTTTGTATGGCTTGGGCTAAGTATGTTTATAAACGCATCTACTTTCTCAACCATTTCTTTCTCAATAGGGCTGATATGTGTTAGGACCTCGTCGGTAGCGTATTTGTAGAATACTTCATTGATTGATTCGTCACCGAGATTAATCATGAGCGGGTATGCTCCTTTTTGAACAGTGTACTTAACGATCTCTCTTATTAGGGGAAGTGCTTCTATACCGCCAGATATAACGACTTCTTCCCCCTCTTTAAGATACACGCAGTAATCGGTTATCAGTCTCGCCAGATTACTGATCCTTGGATCAACCATGTTCTTCACCATATAAATTGAATATGGAGTGTTAGAGTATATTATTTTCTCAGAAATAGGACAATCTAGCCGCTGTATTCATTGCGTGAAGATATTGTTTAATTATGGATATAGGGTAGGTTTTCTTCATGGTGAAAACATTTGAGCCTGCAGGGAAGACGTGTTAACTGGTTGGCTTATTTCTCACTGTATAATATTGAGCTTGAAATACTGATCAATGCTTTCGCTACTATTTACAATGAGATGCGGGCATGTACAATTAAGGATTTGACAACCCCTCATGTATTTGAAAAACTTAACCCGAGTCTAGTGGATAAGCTGGTTGGTAAAGGAGTGCTGAAAAAATTCAGGAAGAGCGGTAATACTTACTATACGCTGACAAGTAGAGGGCTTAAAGCATTTTTCATCACAGTATCTCCAATTGTTAGGGCTATAGATGATGAAAAAGGGAAGACTGTTAAAGAGATAGCCGACGAGGTCTCTAAACACGTATTATTCGGGGGAATACATAGGGTCTATAAGACGCATCAAGGCCTCGTTAAACGAATACTTGATATTCTCTCTAGTATGGGATTAGCTGATTATAGAGATGGAAAGTATTATCCTGTATCAGAGGAGGGTTTAGCGAAGGCTGTTGCCGAGCTGTTGAGTAGAATAAGTGGTGTTGCTACGCTCAGAAGGATTGAGGACATAGTACGCACGATTGTACAGTCTATAGGGATAAACCAGTCACGGATTGATGAGATCATAGCTAATATAGTGAGTCATGGAATAGTGATCGGAGACCGTGATCCTAGGAGGGCCTTACTGGAACTACTAATGAAAGTAAGAAATCTCGCTGCGGAAAAGCTGAGAAACGGGAGGGTTTTGGAGGCAGCAGCTTACGAGGCAGCGGGCCTCGAGATCATAAGGAGTCTTGAAAGACTAGGTGTGGAGAACAAGGAGCTTAGGGAGAACAAGTCAAAGTTCCTCTTTCACTTCTACGAGGCACTCGGAGACTATTTCTACCAGAACCTAGCCTTCGACGCTGCTAGGACGATCTATCATTGGGCCGTCCTAGCAGCCCAAGACACTCCCGCTCTCGCCAGGGATGCTCATCGTGCAAACGCTAAGTATCTCTTAAGCCATGCAAGAAGCCTTGCTTCAAGGGGAAGATATGAGGAAGCACTAGCCCGTCTCGACGAGCTAATAGGATACTATAAGTCTACTGGAGCGCTTCGTGAAGCCCATATAGCTGAGGCTTTACGGAAAGAGTATATGGCCGAGATAGAGATCAAGCGTAACAAACCCTGTCACGCGAGCAGATCATGGCTGGAGGCGGCGGCCATTTTCGATGATCTAGGCGGTGAGTATAAGAGTAAGGCACAGGCACTAAGAGTTAAATCGCTGATCAGCAGGGCTGAATGCATAATGTTTAATGAGAAAAACATAGAAGAAGCCATAAAGCTGCTAGAGCAGGCGAGTAGAGAGGCAGACGAGATACTAAGCCCGCATCTAAAGAATGTCGCTAAGAGCATGCTCCACGAGGCTAAAGCCTCTCTTGCTGTATCTAAAGGTGATCTCCTAACTGCTGGTAAGGAATATGCGGAGGCAGCCAAATACTATGATCTAAGAGAATATACTCCAAGAGCCCTTCTGAACTATGCACGAAGCTATAAGTTTAGAGCTTATCATAAGATCATGAACGGTATGATCGATGAACCATTATTAGAGCTAGAAAAATCTGCTGAGAAATACCTTGCATTGATAAGACTAGTGAATGAGAGGCTCAGGCTAGGCAAGTCCATAGATTACTACCTCTTAAAGGAGGGTATAAAGGGGTATCTTGATTCATTGGCTCTGATCAGTATCATAGAAGCCTTAAAACTCATGGCTAGCTCCCCGATACCTAACAAGTATATCCTATCAATGATTAAAGACAAGCTATACACTACATTGTCTTCTCTAGTTGATGCAGGAAGATGGACCGAGTACGACTTCGTAATAGAAGCGTACAAGCTCGTAAACGAGTTCCATATGTCGAAAAATGTTGATGAACTAGTTAATATTCTCGGTGAGCTAGCATTAGTACTGGATAATCTAAGTACTAAGGCAAGAGAACTAGAATCTCCGAGAGCTCGCGTCATAATGTACTCGTTGCTAAGACTATTAGCTAATATGAAATCTAGCCTCGAAGTAATAACGAGATATGTTGAAGAACTTGGAAACAAGTAAAGAATGTCCGCCCCGGAGCGCTAGCCTCTTCATCCATCCCCGCCGACACGGGGCTGTCGAGGCCCGATTCCATCGGGGCGGTCAGAGATAAAGCAATAATATCACTATATGTTATTTCTGACAACTTGATATTTATCTAACTATCAGAAATAAGTATGGATTTATGGTGGAAGGTTTTGGCCGAAGAGAAAGAAAATAAGAAGGCCATCTATGTCACGCCACGGCAATATAGGGTTTTAGAAGCACTAGTAGATGCTGGTAAGGCCTTGGAGATAGCCGAGATCAGCAGCCGTCTTGGTGCTAGGAAAGAGGATCTGATGAGAGACATAGCTGAGCTAGAGAATAAGGGTTTAATTGTTGTCCAACGTATTGTCGCAAAGAAACCTGTTCTTACTGATGAGGGTGAAGAGGTAATCGAGAAGGGTCTTCCCGAGGAGAGAGTACATAGGTTTATGTATAGATGTATCGATAATCCGGTGCCTAAGTTCATTGAATGTATAGCTGAACAATCAGGCCTGGATCATAAGATGGCGAGAATAGGTCTTCAACATCTTGTTAGACATGGATGTCTAAGAATAATACAGGGGATCGTGAGAATAGGTGATGAGAAAAAATGC
>JAMOVL010000005.1 GCA_027067785.1 Desulfurococcales archaeon
AGCACTTCCTCGCCAAGAAAGGAATACTAGCAGTAAGAAGAGTAAAGAGAAGCGACATGGAAAAACTAGAAAGAGCAACAGGAGGAAGAATAGTAAGCAGTGTCAGAGACCTAACACCAGATGACCTAGGAGAGGCCGAGCTCGTAGAAGAGCGCCGTGTAGGAAACGACAAGATGGTATTCATCGAGGGATGCAAGAACCCCAAGGCGGTAACAATCCTCATCCGTGGAGCAAACGATATGATACTAGACGAGGTTGAGAGAAGCCTCAAGGACGCCTTAAACGTCCTAAGGAACGTCATGAAGGAGCCCAAGATCCTACCCGGCGGTGGCGCTATCGAGGTAGAGCTAGCGCTCAGACTAAGAGACTATGCAGCAAAGATCGGTGGTAAAGAACAGCTGGCAATCGAAGCATTCGCTACAGCACTAGAAGAGATCCCAATGATACTCGCAGAGACCGCTGGACTAGACCCGCTTGAAGCCCTCATGAAGCTGAGGCAGCTGCACAGCGAGGGCAAGATCTACGCTGGCATCGACGTGATCAACGGTAAGGTAGTAGAGGATATGACAGCGATAAACGTGGTAGAACCAGCTATTGTGAAGAAGAACGTCATTAAGAGCGCGACAGAGGCAGCGACAACAATACTCAAGATCGACGACATCATCGCTGCTAGCCCGCTGAAGAAAGAAGAGAAAGAGAAAGGCAAGGGAGGAGGCAAGTTTAGCTTCAAGTAATGAAGAACACCTATTTTTAGGGCAACTTTTTTAAAAGACCTTGTATAATCCCTATTGTCTAGACTTAAATGCTTTCTATATGTATCGAACCACTCAACGGGCTGATGGATATGAGTAATAATGAACAAGCCGTTTGGCCTAGACGTTTAACTAGATTCGAAATAGCACGATTAATAGGTGCTCGTTCTCTACAGTTGTCCTTGGGTGCTCCACCACTCGTTGATCCAAATGAGGCTCCCGTAAAGGATCCCGTAGCTATAGCAATAGTAGAGTTATTAAAAGGCTTACTACCCATGACTATTCTCAGGATGAGGCCGGATGGAAGCAAGCAAGCAATCCCAGCAACAAGACTTCTCGACGATATTAACAGAAGATATCTTGAAACCACTCTTAAGAGCTGGACTCTCCATAGGATATATTAAGGAACAATCAATCAAGAACACGCACATCATAGATATCTATATTGATAGAGCTCTGGACGAACAGGAATTCAGACGTATTTATTACGATTATGTATCCGGATATGGATATATGCCCATCCAACTAGATTATGGACAACCTATAATAAGACTAATAAAGATCAACATGAGAAAACGAAGAACGCTGCAGTTATTCCTATTATCTATAACGTCAATCACTGTTTTCCTCACAGGCCTAGCTCTCTCGGCCAGTATTTTGGATGCGTTTATATATACTGCATGTTTTCTAGGAGCACTGGCTCTACACGAGTTCGGACACATGCTGGCCAGTAGAAGATACGGGGTCATTATTGATGGCCCCTTCTTTATCCCTGCTCCCCCTGCCCAACTAGGATTCATAGGCACGTTAGGTGCGGTAATTTCTATGAAGACGTTGCCGCCTAATAGGAGAAGCCTAGCAATAATAGGCATAGCCGGGCCTCTACTAGGCTTTGCAGCAGCCATAGTTATTGGTTTGGTCGGCGTATACATGTCTAGTTTGATCACCGTGCAAGAAGCTACTAAACTCATACAGGCAAAACAAGCGGCTGAGCTCTCATTTATTCCATTAGCTCTTCAAATACTGATAGCGGTAAGAGGAGTGCCGCAAGGATATACTATAATGCTTCATCCCCTAGCCTTCGCATCATTCATAGTATTTATTGTGACGTTCCTCAACCTATTACCGATCGGACAGCTTGACGGAGGGCACGTCATAAGATCACTTACCAGCCCCCGCACTCATAATCTTATATCATACATAGTGATAGCCGGTGTACTGCTGACAGGATCGGTGCTGCTAGGCTTAGGATACGAGTCTCTCGGCTACTACTATTCTTTCCTAGGCTTCATCCTGATAATATTCAAACTAATATTTGGCAGAGGCATACACCCAGGACCGGCAAACCAGCTCTCAACCAGAAAGCCATGGTGGATACTGCCTATCTATATCGCACTCCTGATCCTATCTATGCCCATAGCTTAAGGGATAATTATGTCGGCAAAAACAATACTCGACTACTTAAAACAATATAGTGCCAAAAAACGTGAAGAGAAGAAACAAGAAATTAAAATCAAGCATGAAGAGCCTCAGCGGCATCCGGAGAAACATGTTGACAAGACAATCACTATGGAGAAGCAAGCACCTATTATTAAGAAGCCGAGGATCAAGATCAGGATATGGGATCTAAAAGGAAACATTTTAGTGATCGCCGAAAAACCAAAAGCCGCCAGCAAAATAGCTTACGCACTATCAACGCATTACAGGAAGAATAGATGGAAAGGAATACCCTACTATATTATAAGAAGCAATGGAAGCAATATCATAATCGCCAGCGCAGCGGGTCACTTATACGGTCTCTACACAGACAAGTATGGATATCCGGTCTTCCAGTATGAATGGAGGCCTCTCTACGAGATCGATCAAGGCGCTAAGCATACGAAGAAATTCATCGAACTACTAGATAAACTATCCAGAAACGCTGAACACTACGTAAATGCCTGTGACTATGATATAGAGGGCTCTGTTATCGGGTATCTCGTAATAAAATTCATGGGCGATCCAAGCAGAGCCTATAGGGTCAAATACTCCAGCCTGACACCAGCGGAGCTCAAACAAGCGTTTAAGGAATTAACCGAACTAGACTATGAAATGATCGAGGCAGGTCTATGCAGACACGAGCTCGACTGGATATGGGGAATTAATATAAGCAGGGCATTAATGGATGCCGTGAAGAAGTCTTCGGGAAAAAGAACTATTCTAAGCGCTGGAAGAGTACAGACGCCCACGCTTAAATACGTGGTCGATCACGAAATACTCAGAAATCTTTTCATACCACTTCCCCTTTTCATGCCTGATGTAACGATCACTAAGAACGGTGAAAAAATACATCTAGAATACATATCAGGCTCGCTTGAAACCCGGAGAGAAGCCGAGGAGATAATAAAAGCGATTAAGAAGCAGGGGTATCTCATCATAACAGAATATAGTGAAAAAACGCTCTATCTCAACCCACCACCAGCATTTAACCTCGGAGACCTACAGGAGGAAGCTGCGAGAATATATGGCTTCAGTCCTTATAAGACCCAGAAAATAGCTGAGAAGCTCTACCTAGACGCGCTCATAAGTTATCCGAGAACGAACAGCCAGAAACTCCCTCCAACACTGAACTATCATGGCATAATGGATAAATTGTCAAGAATAGACAATTACGGCCCATTAATTGACAGGCTCCTAAAAGAAACTAAAGGCGTGCTTAAACCCGTTCAGGGTAAAAAAGACGATCCCGCCCACCCAGCCATTTATCCCACGGGTCTTAAGCCTGGCAAACTAAGTAGTGATGAGTGGAAAATCTATGATCTAATAGTCCGTAGATTTCTGGCTGCTTTTGCCGACAAGGCAAAGCTTATACAGCAGCAGGCCAGGTTTAAGACGGTACAGGGTTACGAGTTCAGGGTATCCGGGCAGAGAATAGCGAGGCTTGGATGGCTGTATTACTACTACTTCTCTAAGCCTAGAGAGAAAAGCATACCAGTTTTCACTGAAGGCGAACAGGTCCGTGTTCTAACGGCAAGGCTTA
>JAMOVL010000006.1 GCA_027067785.1 Desulfurococcales archaeon
CTGATACTCAAATTAGTCCAGGAGCTAAGATCGTATCTCGAACAGAATAATGTAATCACTGATTTCACTTCATTCAAACAAATAGTGTCATCATTACTAAATATCAATCAATCAGACCTCATAACACATATAATTAGCTATATGAGAGACAAATACGGGCTTAAACTAAGCGAAGACGACTATGGTAGGATCGGTGATATAGTTGAGCAAGAGCTTGAAAACATAATAGGTGTATATGGCCCTGACTATTGTCTCGACGGATGCAACATGGATATCCTGCTTGGTAAAGACTGTAATATGCCGTTAACAGAGCATTTGGAGACAAGTAAGAGATTATTCTACGCCTTCGCAAAGCTCATAGGTGTAGCGACAGATAATCACGTGTCTAAAGTGACAGGTTTAACGGTTTATAGGCTGACAATGACTGCTAGGAGAAAACTCGAGATCGCCACATCGCACACGAATGACCAGGCTCTCGATGCTCTCGTCAAGCTTCTAGAGAGAGGCGTCAAGATAGAATTTCTAATAGATATGCGTATGTTCCGTCAAGTTAAAGACAAGCTTGAAAGTCTGAGGAGAAAATATAGAGACAGATTTAAATATGGTGTCTCCAGCAGGCCGTTCCACTATAAGCTCTATAGGATAGATGATACTATCGAGATCCATACGTCATGGAATTTCTCAACAGCTTCCAATGTCATTCAATCAATGGAAATAAACAATCTCTTATTGACAAAATAGTTTTTACATAATTATCTTACACCTATTTCTTACTAGTTCATTAATGAACACGTATTCGCCATAGCCTATATTGCTCGGAGTCAGTTTGCCGTGACGTGTTTTCTGCCTAATTATAATAGATAAAAGCTTGTCATTAACACTGCTTTTCTGGCGAAACAATGTTTTTGATGGATACAGGCTTATCTTTTCTCTCGTTCTGATGAATATTGTCCCATCAATGCGATCAATAATATCATATAGTAGTGAACGTGCTTTTTCATCATTTATTGTTCCTTTAGCGCTGAAACTATTATAGAGACTTTCGAAGACAGGTGTAGAGTATTGGATTAGGAGTTTCTTTTTCACGGCTATATTACCGGTTAGTACATAGAGATAATAATACATGTACATGAGTGTGCTACCACCTAGGAAAAAAGCTAGATCATCGTCATCGAGCTCCAGCTTGTCAAGTATCATGATAAAGGATTTACCGCTAGAACCTGATTTTGAATATATATTGGCGAGAAGATAGACTCCGTTCGCTAGGTTACTCTCCACTATACTATAAGCTTTGATATAGCATCTTGAAATCCTTGGTCGCCTATCATTAGATATGTATACATAACTTGCCTCGATATCGTTCTCCTCAATAGGCTCGAGTCCTAAGAATCTATCATACATTCTGCCTATTTTTCTGCGATAGTAAATTCTACCAGTAACTACACCAAGAGATATTATCTCGCCTGGCTTCTCAGGATCTTTTACTATAGATAATACCCTATTAGCTGGTATAACGTATTTCTTACCACTTATCTTCAATTCTTTAAAGACTGGAAATCTATGCAGGATGAATTTAGTATAGAAATAGTTCTCGAGGTATTTTTCGAGCTTCGGACCAAGTTTTCTCTCATATTTTCTTATAGAGCCATAAGATAATATCCACCTATCAAAGATCAGGTGACGAATATTCACCGGGTATTTGAAAACATAGATATCGTCTTCTCTTAAGTTAAGTCTACCTGTATAGGATAAACCGATCGTTATATTGTTTTCAATATCCTCGAAGAAACCTAGCCTATATTCTAGCTTAGTAAAACTAGGATGCTCTGGAAAGCGTAGGAAAATACCCCCTAGCAGGGTTTTACCATGGAGTATTCTAGGATATTTAACGAGAATAGTTTCTTGGTCTTTAAGGTAATCCATAACTTTATCAATATTTATATAGCATCTCTCGGTCATACTCATATGTTCCTCCATAACTAAAGAATATCTCTAAGCGAACAAGCTATAGCATCTATGAGCATATGTTCCTTCTCCCACCTGATCTTCTCATCAATACCTCTTGATTTGAATGCTTGCTTGACACTATTAAAATCGTTGAAAATATTACTTATTTGTTCCTCAATAGAGTGTCTCCTGTAGGGTATATTCTCGAATACAAGCACGAATACGCCGCGAATGCTTGATCTACCGAGCTTGCCTGGTGATTCACCTATAAACCAATACATGTTTTGAAGCGTTAAACCAGTTATTTCCTCGGTAGAGGCTATTATGGATGGTATTATGTCTCTGTATTTTTTGTGGGCGACATTGATGATTAATACATAGTATCTTGGAGCATTCTTCCACTTCGACAAAGCCTCGGCGAATCTCTTATAGAAGATCATGTACTGGTCCGGCGTGGTGTAATCATAGTATATTTTATTCGTCTTGGAGCTTCCGAGATTGATAAAGTAGTTGTATAGAAGGCTCATATCTTGATATGATTGGTAGCCGGGATAAGGTGGATCGGTGACTACGGCAAAGACTGGTCCCTTGTAAATGTACTCGGTACTATCAGCTCTGATTATCCAGGCCCTATCGTTCTGAGATAGACATTTATCTTCGCCGCTACTGCATACCCTATTTATTAGTCTTAGTTTTGAAGCTATTGTGCCTCGTCCAACAGTGTAGATGCGATGTTTCCTGACAATATATGATAATGGATTAAGCTCGACGGGATTCATGGGTAACCAGTAGCTTTTAATAACAAGGCCGGGATTGACCTTGCTATATGGTTGATAATACATTGCTAGTAGAGAACATGTCCTTGCTAGATCGCCGGCGAGCAGTTCTGCAAATTCTCTATACTTGTCATTCGTGTTCTCGATGAACCTTATTATTGAGATGTATTGTCTCCACGTGAATAGCTCTGCGTAGCTGGCAATATCGTACCTGTGTAGACGGCGTGTTTCACGCAGGACAGGTATGGTTTTATCATATTTTGTCTTCAGAGATCCATATATCCTATGTATTTCATCTTCTTGTTTTTTGAGATATTCTCTTATATGGATTGAAACGTGGTCATCCTTGTCTAATAGACTGTGAAAACTCCTATTCCCATCAGGATGGAGTATTTCGACAGCATATATACGGTAAAGTCTATGTGCACGTGGAAGAATGTGTTCGGGTAAATTTATTGATGGACTAGTAGGAGATAACCAGTCTTTTACATCCTGATAACTACGCCATTCCAGCTTTCCATCCTCTTTGAGCACTAAGACATCATATGGTTTGTTATTCTTTCTCCTCGTTGTAATCCATACTGGGGCTTTACACGGAGGGCATCTAGCTAGGAAGGAATGTATTATCATTCCGGTCCCGGGAATATTCCAGAGCCATTCTAGTTCTGATGAGGTTTTCTCGAGGCTTTTCCGTATTTCGCCATATATTTGTTTACAGTATTCCCTATCGGTGAGTAATAGTGTGTATTTGACGATGAGCTCGGAGGCTCTATCAATATCTATACCTACTGCCTTGTAGCCTAGTTTTAGTGCTTCAAAAACTATTGTTCCGCCTCCCATGAAAGGATCTACTATTACTTTTTCTCCCGCATGTTCTCTGCAGATAGCCGGGTTCTCAATACATCTCCTTAGATCATCTATGTTATCTAGAACTAATGATGCGAGGAGGG
>JAMOVL010000007.1 GCA_027067785.1 Desulfurococcales archaeon
TCGTAGAGCCCGTTAAGCCTGAAGTCCGTAGGAAGAAACAAGCCAGGAAGAAAAAGACAAAATCTGTCAAGAAGAAAAAGAAAAAGCGAACCAAGAAAAAGAGAAAGAAAAGGCGTAAGAAATGAGCGGTCCACCATTCCATATCAAAGCTAAGAAAGGAGACATAGCAGAAAATGTCATAGCAGTAGGTGATCCTGGAAGAACCAAGATGCTGGCTGAGCTACTCGATGACGCTAGACTAGTCAATGAGCACCGTGGATTCCTCATATACACTGGAACATATAAGGGCAAAGAAATAACCATAGCAACCCATGGCATAGGATGTCCTTCCGCAGCTATAGTGTTCGAAGAACTTGGAATGCTGGGTGCTAAACGAATAGTTCGGCTCGGTACAACAGGCGGCATGAAACCAGAGATGGAAATAGGAGACGTGGTCGTTGCAACTGGAGCGGTGTATCCTCCAGGAGGATGTGCTGTCGGAATGTATCTTGAAGGACACTGCGGCCCCACGGCGCCAGACCCTATACTCTCGGCTAGAATAATGGGCGAGCTCGATAAGGAGGGTATAAAATATTATTATGGCCCAGTATTTAGTAGCGACGCCTTCTACGCCGAGGATCCGGGATTCGCTAAGAAATGGTCAGAGAAAGGAGTAATAGCAGTCGAAATGGAAGCAGCGATCCTTTTCACGCTTGGATGGATGAGGGGATGGAGCACCGCGGCAGTACTTATAGTAAGTGATAACCTACTTGCTGAGAAACAGTATCTGGCCACAAGTGAAGAACTACGTGCAAGAATAGAGAAAGTTGCCAAAACAATAATGGAGGTTTACGTTAAACACTATTGATTATAACTAGTAGTCCAACATAGCGTGCTTTTACATCATTTTATTATGTTTAAATGGTGATGAATAATGCTTCCTAAGATAAAGCTATACAATACTCTCACCAGAAAATACGAGGAATTCCAACCTATAGAGCCCGGCATAGTCAAAATGTATGTTTGTGGCCCTACTGTTTATGACTATAATCACATCGGGCATGGAAAACCCTACGTGATATACGATGCTATGAAGAGATATTTCTCTCTACGCGGCTATCACGTCGTTCACGTGATGAACATAACCGATATAGACGATAAGATCATCAGGAGAGCCCGGCGGGAGAATAGGTCATGGAGAGAAATAGCTGACGAGTTCACCAAAGACTACCTTGAAAGCCTCGAAAAACTCAATGTCCGTGTCGATATACATCCCAGAGTAACTGATCATATTAAGGAGATCATTGAATTCATACAAGTACTCATAGACAAAGGATATGCCTACGTAGCGCCAAGTGGTAGCGTATACTTCGAGGTAGATAAGTATCCCGACTACGGTAGATTATCGGGTAGACTTGACCGCTCGCTCTGGAACCAAGAACAGGAATTCCTGGGAGAAAAGAAGAAACCGTACGACTTCGCATTATGGAAAGCAGCAAAACCCGGCGAGCCAAGCTGGGAATCACCATGGGGTCGAGGAAGGCCGGGATGGCATATCGAGTGTAGCGTTATGAGCACACGATATCTCGGAAAACAATTCGATATACATGGCGGCGGCACTGATCTAATATTTCCTCATCATGAGAACGAGAGGGCTCAAAGCGAGGCAGCCCTAGGGGTCAGGCCCTGGGTTAAGTACTGGGTACACGTGGGAATGATTGAGATCTCTGGCGAGAAGATGAGCAAAAGCCTGGGCAACATAATAACACTTAGAGAAGCGTTCAAGAAATGGGGGCCCGAAACCCTTAGATTATGGTATTTAACAGGACATTACCGTAAACCGCTAGTCTTCACTGATGAAGCACTAAGTCAGGCATTAAAACTATACGAACGACTTGTCTCAGCAGTCCAACTTGTCGAAAAACTAGGTAAAGAAACAATTGGCATGCATCGTATGGATGATCATGATATAGAATTGCTTAGAGAAATCCTAGAAACACATACGAGATTCCATGAAGCATTAAGCAATGATTTCAACACACCAGAAGCACTTGTAGCGGTTAGAAAACTCACAAATATAGTGTTCAAAGAACTACAATACAGGCCTAGATACATGCTTGTATGGACAACATATAGGTTGTTCAAGGAGTTCAATACAGTCCTAGGTGTTCTCGACAAATACTTTACGAAAACACCTGAAGAACTAGAATCGTTCGTTGAATCACTAATTAAGATCATAGTTGATGTTAGGGCGAAGCTTAGGGAGAAAAAGGAATATGAGCTCTCCGACTATATACGTGATGAACTAAGTAAAATAGGCGTTGTATTAATGGATAAGGGTAAGGAGACCACGTGGATGATTAAACGATGACCATATCAGCGAAACGTAAATGGAGAAGCAGTGAACGTATAGCTCTTTCTTTCCTAGAAGAGCTAGGATATAGAATCATTGATACACATGTACGTGTAAAGCAACATGGTTTCGAGATAGCCGAGATAGACGCTGTTGTAGAAGATAATAATGGTGTTAAATATGCTGTAGAGATTAAGGCTGGAAGAATAGATGTTAATGGTGTCCGCCAAGCATATGTAAACGCTATCGTGGCTGGATACAAGCCCCTAGTGGTTGCTAAAGGCTATGCCGACGACTCAGCTAGGGAGCTCGCCGAGAGACTCGGTGTTAAAGTAATACAGCTCAGCGACTACTTCCTTATCGAGGCCGAAGAACTTGAGAACATTATTAGGGATACAATAACAAATACTCTCGCAGATTTCTTATCGATCATTGCCGAAGAAAAACAGATATCTCCAGAGGACCTCCGGCTCCTAGAACAAATAGTGTCTTCGCCGACAATGAAAGATCTATCCGAGAAACTGGGTCTTCAAATACGCGATGTGGTAAGAGAGATAAGAAAACTACAGAATAAAGGGATTATTCCTAAGAACGCGAAGAACTATGGCAAAACAAGACTTTATGCCGCAATGTGTCTCATAAGCTATAACCTACAGTTATTTAAGAAACTCATATCTTCTTTACACGGACAATACAGTCGGGAGGAACATACCTAGTTAAGAATATCTTATCAGTAGCCCTGTATACCTCGTATCCGTGTTTCTCGATACACGCAGGATCGACTACGAGGATTACTGGCTTACCATGTCTTCGGCCAGTATCTATGGCTGTTTTCTCATCAATAGTTAGATGAACATATTGGCGTTTCATAGGTTTTATTCCTTCTTTCAAAATACTGTTCAGCGATGAAGTAGATGTGCCGTGATATAGTGGTTTACTCCATGTGATCCGTGGATATTTGATTGAGACCTTGAAGCTATGCCCGTATCTTGCCCGTACTTTGTCGTTTTTTATTTCGAATCTACCCTTAGGGTCTAGTTTGGCTATGGCGATAATGTGTTCGTAGGAAACCCATTGGTAAAGCTCTCTATTTCGCCAGCACTCCCTTATACCCCTTATAAGATCATCTATCCTTACCCATCCTTCACTATCTGGCTCAACACATGCCTCGTGGGGAAAATGCCTGAGAATACCGCTTATCAGCTTACTAAGCTTAACACGTTTTGCTGGATCGATCAATAATATCCATCCACCTCTACACTCGTTTGGATCTTCAACGAATTTCCCATCTGCACATTTGTATATCGGCTTCAATGGCGTCACCTATCACTCTGTACACGATACTATTATAATGCGGAGTGAAATATATGGTAAAATAAGCTATGAAGAGCGCGCCGGAAGCTGGAGCCTCTCCGTAGGCCAGGGCGGAGAGGCTATGAATGAATACTCTTTCTCTGAGCCGCTCAACTATGAGTGTTAGAGTTTATCAATTAATCCTAGCAGGTACTCAATAGTTTTCACAGGCTCGGGTGGAGAGATCTCTGTTCTTAGAGATGCTTGTTTGAACCTATCAATATTATTGAGTACTTCTAGTATCTTAGAAGCCACTGCCTCGGGATCGTCAGACGGGCAATAAACAATGAGTTTGGTGTCTTCATAAACCCAGGCAAGGCCTTGGTTCTTAGATGTTATGACGGGCCTTCTGCTGCCAATGGCTTGTGCGAGAATATTCGTCGCTTTGTAGTCAGTATCTAGAACTACCACAGCGGTGAGTTTTGGCACTATGTTTTCGAACATGTCCCCAACAATACACACCACGCTTGGATCTATATTACATCCTCCACCAGTCTTCTCATTAAGACCGATTATTATGAGCGGCCGTACCTCGACTTCTCTCAATAGGCTGAGGAGCTTCAATACATGTTCTCTATTAATTGTTTTAGCCACCAGAAGTATCTTAGGAGGATCAATGGGTATTTCTTCGATTATCTTTTCTTTCTTCCATGTGTATAGTGGTATATAGATATAATCGTATCTATCCAATATGGGTCCAAATAACATTCTTTCCCTGGGAGTGGTATATCCGATCATGACAAATGTTCCGCCTGCTCTAAGGCGGCTTAAACCAATATTGACTGCCGAGATCAATGCGATGTTTTTCGAACTATTATTATGATGTGGATCCGGAGGAATAACCAATAATAAGAACCGCGGCTTCAATCTTATAATTGTCGACAAGATCATTGGAAGGTGTTTATCGATCCTTGAGATGAGTATTAAACAGGCGTGTTTAGGAATAAGTCTTAATTCATGAATTTTCTCAATATACAGTCTAAGATTCTTTAGCCGTATATCTCTAAGAGGAAAATATCTTGTCTTCACACCTAGTCTGTTGAAGAGCTCTAAGAATCTATTATCAAAATCCGGATCATGCCTACTAATCACAAATATTTCTCTCTGCATTATGCATCATCAAATTAACTAAGGGATAAACGCCAAGATAAATACTTATGGGAGATGCTGGCTTTGCCACGCGATTTACAAGAAATAATGGAGATAAAGCAGGAAATAAGGGATAGACTAAGCCAAAAATTGTCGAAAAGAGAAATGAATGAAGCCCTTCGAGATCATCATGCGCGGAGACGTCCAAGGCCTTGCGGCTTAACTATCCATACAGGTATAGGTTGCCCGTTGCGATGCACGTATTGCTACATATATGATATGGGCTTCGGGATCACTGTGAAGCCCTATCCATTGAAACCCGAGCAGCTAGTCTACGCGCTTGTTTCCAATCCGTATTTCATTCCCGGTCATGATGGAACGTTGATAGCGCTTGGCTCGGTGACAGAGCCCTTTTTACCCCAGACAAAAGAACTTACAATAGGCTATATCGATGCTATAAGTACATATCTCGGAAATCCTATTCAGTTCTCAACTAAAATGTACATGGATAAAAGGAATGCGCGAAGAATAGCAGATCTAGATCCAGGTATAAGCCCCTTAATAACAATAATAACTATAAAACACCGTTCAAAACTAGAACCTTATGCTCCATCACCAGAACTAAGGTTCAAAACGATAGAGAACCTAGCAGAGGCTGGGCTCAAACCAATATTATTCTATAGGCCAATAATACCTGGAATAGCCGATAAAGAACACGTAGATATATTGATGAAGGCAAAACATGCCGGAGCTATAGGGGTAGTCGCAGGTGGGTTGCGAATCACAGAAAACATACTGCGCAGACTTCATGAAAAAGGTATACCTATCGACGAGATCGTGAGAAGAAGCTTACAGCCAATTCGTGGCAGAAAACAGGTCCCTATCAAAACAAGTGATATCAAGAAAAACATAATGAAAACAGCTACATCTCTTGGCATGAAATATTTTCTACAAGCATGTATGGCCAATATATACACTCATGGTGCATATTGTTTCCGCATGGTCAAAGAGCACATAGTGTCTGAACCTTATAGGCTTCCAGCTCCGAGCGAGATCAGAGATATACTAGGCGAAGCAGGCCTAGAACTGCTTGATACCAGGATCGCTGGATATACGCTTATCGTATATGCAAGAGGAGTATGCAGTAAGACGAAGAAATTCTTACTCGAAGAACTTATTAAGTATAAATACAGGATCTGTGTTTCGATCAAGCTCGAGAAAACATGTTTTACTTTGATCTAATCTTAGCAATTATATCATTAGCAAGCTTCGCTAGATCATCCGATGAAACGATATCTCTCGCATGTGTTTTCGAAATATATAGTTCTACCTTACCCGTCAGTTTATCCTTAACCCTGATAATATCCCCGTCTTTTCGATGATATATGTCTAAGAGCTCCACTTGCTCTTTAGATAGTAGATCAGCGAGTATCCTGCTAGGCGTTTTTGGCACGTTGACCACCTTTCAGCCCATATCTTGAGACTCGGTTATTTTGAATCAAAAATGTAGTTAAATACTTTATCTGTCAATCAATGTTCTCTTGACAGGTGCCTGGAAATGATTACAAAGCATATTCGATGGGGAGATGGATACATCATATTAGAGCTGAGGGACACAGAGTACGTGCTTTTATTCGCGAATAACATGATAATATTCAGGCCAAGATCTATATTTGTCGAAAAGAATGTAGCTGAGAAGAAAATAGTTGAATCGAAGAAAAAGAGGTATATCTATATAGTATTTTCAAAGAAACTGATCGCTTACAGCGATCACGGGAAAAAGATCATCGACGAATACGGTGATTACCAAATAGAGGTTCGTTATACGGGGCTGAAGTACGGAAACTATCTAACAATAAATTTCTCAGGAGCGTATCTCTACGATTATGCGATTATAACTGATGAGCAAATATGCATAGTAATATCTGCAAAGAGGAATGCTTATTTTGAAGAAATAGGTGATGGTGTCACAGTATATCTTGTCTAAAATTAACGACAGTTTATCATTGTTCCAATAAAGCTCTGTCCTTTCACTGCCCTGATAGTGTTTTCTACATCGAAACCTGATACGATAAATATAGGCGCATCTATTCTGCATGATAAATCATACATTTTTACGACCTTACCAATTATTCCTCCGGTAGCGTCTCGACTAATATCATGTGATATAACATTTAGAACCTCGCTGTAATTATTTTTGTTAATTATTCTTATGATATTAGCATCAGCATAATGAGTAGGATCGCGATCATAAACCCCCTTAACATCGGTTAAAAGAACAACGCGTGCTGGTCTAATGTGCTTCGCGAGTTCGAGAAAAACGTCTTCCGTAGATAGTACTTTAAACACTGTTTTAGATGAGTGAATGCATTCTCCATAGACCACTGGTATAACGTGATTTTTCATCGCGGTTTTTATCGGCTCAATAAATGTTTCAAGGCCTCGCTCAGATTCATAGATTATAGCAGAGGTCTGGAAAGAAACTGCTGGAATACCATTATCTACAAGATAATCAACCACGATGTGGTTGAGATCTCTTGTTGCTTCCTGGCATTTTACCAGAGTTGATATCGAACCAGATTCTCCACAGAGTATAACAGGATGTGCAAAACTCCCGCCACCATTTCCTAGGAGTAGACTGTACTCGCTCATAACTTCTCTAATTATTCTGACAGTGTTTTTCAGAGCATTATAGTTTATAGAATAGTTTCTGTCCTTAAAAGTAATAAAGCTCCCCCCGAGCTTAATAAACACTATCTCTCTATTCTCAGTCACCGCGCTACCCCCGCTCTTTAAATATTATATAAATTTTTATCAATCATTAAATCTATAGTGAAGAAATGGTGTGGTAGACTAGTGAGGGCACGACGTAGACTTATGTCAAAGTCTAAACTGTTCTTAGGAGTTATTTGGCGTAGACGTGACGTATTGTTTCTTCTGTTGGCTAACATATACATATTTGCTGTTGCACCTTCTAGTTGGAACTATTATGATGTAAGGTACTTTATAGAGTGGAGCCAGATCACCGTTACACATGGTTTGTTCTCCGTATACGCATTAGCTGATAAAGTATCATATCCTCCACTAGCCGTACTCTTATTTGTCCCGTTTTATCTAGTTGCTAGGGCGATAACAAGCAATTTGCTCCTCATCAGGATTATAGTTAAGCTCCCATTGATAGCAATGTTTAACCTGATATACTACGTATTGTTGAAATATTATGGCTGGAAAACAGCAAAGTATTGGCTTATAAACTATGGTGCATATTCAACTATATTCGGCTACCAGTTTGATCTATACACGTCGTTATTCCTATTGCTAAGCATTATAAGTATAGCAAGATACAAGAACCCGGTATTGACTGGTGTTTTTCTAGCGCTTGCCATACTAGTTAAACCGTTAGTTGTGTTTGTAGGCTTTATACCTTTGATCAAATACTATATTGAGAAACGATTAAAGGATCTATTCTACTATATTAGCGCGGGATTATTAACTGGATTAATAATTGTTTCGCCGTTCATGATGTATAATCCCATGGATTTCTTCATGAAAGTAGTGATGTTCCATAGTGATCGTTTACCACAAGATCTTAGTGTTTGGGCTATTCCTCTTTACATTCTAAGATACAATTATATGTTGCTTCCATCATGGGAGATATGGTTATGGCTACCAGCAATGCTAATCGGTGTCATGGCTTATCTTCTAATATTCTACAAAAATGGTAAAATGGATGAAATATCACTGGTTAAAGCATATGCTGCCATTATCATTGTTTGTCTAATCACGAATAAGGTTGGTAATCTGAATTACTTGACCTGGGTAATACCTCTCCTCGCGATACTATTATCGAGAGGAACGCTGAATAGCTGGGGTATTAAAGCCCTATATATTGCTCTTCCAATTGTCTCTATGCTACTATACCCGTTCACCATATTCGAATCAGCGGCAATAGTACATGGGCAGGTATTCATAGCGGAGGATAAAAAGTTCTACTCAGCCGTATGGTTAATTCAAGAATCTTTTCTCGGCTCCGAAGCAATAGTGCAACAGCAAATATCTATTGGTAGGGCTTATCTATACAGCTTTATGGCCATACTCTACTACTATAGGTGGGCTTCGAGCATCCTCTATGTATTAATATACAATTCCATGTTAGCGGTCATACTCTATCGTATGTATGGACTTAGAAGAATAGAGCTCTTAACGCCGCGTCATAAGAAGCCGTCTAAGATCTTATTGACCAATTCTACGACGCCCTGACCACTCGGTTTCTCTGTTACTATGTCGACTAACTTCTTGAGCTCATCATCAGCATTACCTACTGCGGCTTTTAATCCTACATACCTGATAAAATCATAGTCCATTATGCTATCACCAACACCTATTGCTTCACTAGGTTTAATCTTCATCTTTTCCAACACGTGAAGTAGTGCTCTCCCCTTTCCTGCATCCCTGGGCGTCAAATGTATCGCGTACCCGCTAAACCCTACCTTGATATTAGGATCATGCCTTTCGGCGAAATCCTTTATCGACTCAACGATTTCTTCCGCTTTATCCCTATGTTCGGGCTTGATTTTAAGTGCATAATCATATGATCTAAATCTATTCTGCCATGAACCATAGACGTAAAGAGAATACTTCTCCAAAACCTTCTCATAGATCTTCCTAGCCGAGTACTTCGTTAATACTTCGAAATCATCGCCTCCCCAGTAAATAATGCATCCGGTTTCCCCTATCGCGGGACCGGATAACCCTATGTATTTCTTCAAGGCTGCCACGGCAGGGATCATATTGCTTGAGACCAATACCACATGGATACCATTTTTCTCTAAATCCCTAAGGGATCTCAGAGCTCCTAGATCAAGCATGACAGTATTCCGGCTAACGGTCAGGGTGCCATCAATGTCGAAGGCTGCGAGCCTGTATTTGGCCATAGTCTTCACCATTGAAGATGCTACCAGCTCGGCATTATAGAATTGTAGACTCAATTATTAAGTAATTAGGTTGTATAGAGACGTAGCATAAGGTGGTGTTATAGGTATGGTGCTATATTTTATCGGTTTAGGTCTTAGCAGTAAACACCTTACCTTGGAAGCGATCGAGGCAATTAGATCCGTTGATAAAATAATAATAGATACATATACGAGCATAATCTATGATTTCTCTCCTGAAAAGATAACTAGTATGAATCCAAAAGCCGAACTAGTTCTTGCACATAGGAGAGACTTAGAAGGAAGATCTATTAGTAGGATAGCTGAAGAAGCAAAAACAAGAAATATAGCTATACTTGTTCCCGGAGACCCTTTTATCGCTACAACTCATGATGCTATAAGAATAGAGGCTCTTGAAAACAAGGTTGATGTAAGGATAATACATGGAATATCCATTTACTCGGTAGCAGCTTCGGCAACAGGGCTGCAAATGTATAGATTCGGAAAAACAGTGACCCTTGTATACCCCGAAGCATTCAAACCGTATTCAACGATAGAAACAATATACGATAATCTATCAAGAAATCTCCACACACTTGTCCTCCTTGATCTTAAACTCGAAGAGAACAGGATAATGACAATCAAAGAAGCCGTAGACATACTTCTCGATCTTGACGAGGATAAAATACTTGCCGATGTAATAGGAGTGGGGCTTTCACGTGCAGGCACTCCTCTACAAACCATACACGCCAACATATTATCAGAAATTAAGAAATACGAGTATCCAGGCCCGCCGGAATGCATAATTGTGGTTGCAAAACCACACCCATTGGAAGTGGACGCCTTGAAACTTATTGGTGGCCTCCCAGATACCGTTATAAATAAGATCAATGATATTTATTCAAAACCGTTTCAAAGGAGGCGGTTCTCGTGAAGAAGAATTTCTACTTACCTCTAGCACTATTCCTCATAGCCCTGGTTGTCGTATCAAGTATTTCATATGGTTACTCGGTAACAGTTAAGGATGCTTTGAACAGGGTTGTAGTGATAAAGACTATTCCGAAACGAGTGATCTCATTATCGCCGAGCATAACGGAGATAATGGCATCTCTAGGTCTTCTCAACAAGCTTGTCGGAGTGGACTCGATATCCTACAAGGATCCATACTACGGTATCTCCGAATATTGTAAAACACATAACGTTACCGATGTCGGTGGCTACTGGTGGTCAGCGATTAAGACCGAAAAAATAATCGCACTCAAACCAGATCTAGTACTAGCCGATGCTGGTGCACACTATAAATTATTGAAGTTCTTTGAAGACTATAATCTAACTGTTGTGTATCTCCATGCCGGCGCTGCCAGATCAATAGAAGACATATATACAGACATAGCTACTGTAGCCCAGATATTCAATGTATCAAGCACAAGAGTCTCCGAAGTAATACAGAGTATCGAGAACAATATAACTGTGGCGAGACAGTTCCTAGCACCATACAAGTCTATCCGGGCTGTCGTAGTTGTCGGATTTTACGAAGGCATCTGGGTTGCTGGTAAAGCAACATTTATCGACGACCTACTATCTAAGATCGGCGTAACTAATGTCGCAACCACCGTGGGATGGAAAGCCGTTAACATAGAAACCCTAGCTTCTTGGAAGCCGCAGATAATAATACTTGATACCTCCTACTATAACAACAAGACACTCACAGAATACGGTCTCACAAAACTTAATGCGAAACTAGTATTTCTAAGTAAGTCTGAGATAGATATGCTCTCAAGGCCCGGCCCATTAATAGGTAGAGCAGCGCTTATGCTGGCACAGAGAATCGCTAGTGTCTTAGGCCCGGCCCCCACACCGACACCGATAACTAAGACCATGGTAAAGACAAGCACCGTGACAAATACTGTATCTTACACCGTGACGAAGACGAATACCGTTACCAAGACAAGTACGACTACCATGACCAAAGAGTTTGCCTCCGCAACAACTATTGTGAAAACACATACAGAGACTATTGAGAAGACTCCTTACGGATTAATCGCTGGTATATCAATAGCAGTGATCCTATTAGGGATCGCTATAGGGTATCTTATCAGTAAGAGACATTGACCGTGATCGAGTATGAGTATCTATAGGTTATTCAAGAGGAAAATACTACTTTTTTCCATCATATTATTAATGCTTCTTTCAACACTAGTACTCTTAGGTCTTCTATTCATCCACTTAGGATATGGGTCTTCAAGTATAATCTACGAGTATAGGTTCAACAGAATAATGGCGGCCTCACTGGTAGGGTTAATACTGGGCTTAACGGGAGCTCTTCTACAATCCAGCCTACGTAATCCCCTAGTCGATCATTATATCCTTGGAATTGGTAGCGGCGGTGTCTTCGCCGTAATGCTGTTTTATCTTGTTTCGTCAGCCACCGCTGCCCTGGCTTTACTGACAATAATAGCTGGAATCGGTGGACTAGCCGCCCTAATCATAACCATAATGGTCGCCGAAGCAGTCGGGGGCAGTGATGTAGCGTATGTGCTTGCCGGTATAGGAGTGAATTCCATGTTTTCAGGAGCAAGTCTTCTTTTATCATACATGGTTGCCAGTAAGAACCCGTTCATAGCCTATGCGCTCGTGGGCAGCTTCGTAGCAGTGGATCCCGGTTGGATCCCGTTGCTTATTTTCCTCTCAATAATATCCTTCATACTCTACATATTCACCGCTAAGCCTCTAAACGCGCTACTAATAGGTGATGAATATGCTGCCCAGCAAGGATATAATCCCAGGGTTGCACGTTTACTAATAGTCCTCCTCTCAGGCGTAATAGGAGCTTCTGTTGTCGCGTGTTGTGGCTTAATTGGATTCATCGGGCTGGTTTCTCCCCATATAGCACGTCTGATGCTAGGCACTAGCGATAATAGAATGGTCCCCATCATAGCAGGCATAGTTGGTGCTATACTACTTCTTCTGAGCGACAATTTCTCGAGGCTTATCTTGGCTGGCCCCTTCCTGGTCTCGGTTGGTGAAGTTCCTGCTGGAGCCATAGTGTCGTTGTTCGGTGCACCATTCTTCCTATCGATAATGATAAGAAGGTTTAGAGGTCGTGGCGCTTAATGATGCCGGGAGACATAGTTATTGATATCGAAAGAGCTGGTTATAGGAACAAACAGGTATTCGAGAACCTTAAGATAAGGATTCCCTCCGGCAAGATAACAGCATTACTCGGCCCGAACGGTTCGGGTAAAACAACCCTGTTGAAAATGCTGTTCAAGAGGATAAGGTACAGCGGAAAAATACTGATCGGCTTCAAAGAACTATCCATGATAAGTGTTAGGGAGATTGCAAGGCTGATCTCCTATATGGGCGAGATCACACTTCCGGACATGATGGGGTTAAAAGTATTTGAGGCCCTACTCATATCGAGATCAAGTCTATATCGAGGATTAATTGAGAGACAAGAGGATATACGGGAAGCTGAGGCAGTGTTGCGAGAGCTGGGGATCGAACAATTGTCTGAACGCAGACTAGACGAGCTAAGCAGTGGAGAGCTCCGTAAAGTCGTGCTCGGCATGGCCCTTATAAAGCATCCGAAATACCTATTGCTCGATGAGCCTGATAGTCATCTAGATATGCTGTCCAAGATCGAGATCTCGAGGATTATCAAAAAATATTCTGGAAGAACAACGATCATTATTGCAACACACGATCCCGTCTTCGCAGTTAATACCGCAGAATACTTCGTTCTCCTGCGAGACGGGCGTGTAGTAGATGAAGGAAAATTAGAACATATTATTGGAAATAAGAGTATTGAAAAAACGTTCGGCGTGAGGCTAAAATACATTTATGAAAATAATCGTCTCGTCGGCATTATACCTGTCTACGACTAAAGCTCATTTTTATGCAATTTTTCTAGTAAGCCTATAACTTCTTCAGAGCCCAATATCTTCGCACCATATATTTTCTCCATATAGTTCAACGCGTATTTATGATCGTCCCTGCTGAAAGCCGCTACAGCATCTCTTACAACAATGATGTTGAAACCATAGTAGAAAGCATCCCATGCCGTATGGAATACACAGATATGTGTATGTATTCCTGTAAGTATGACCGTGTCTACACCTAGATCGTGAAGGACATTAAGCAGTCCAGTGTCTCTAAAACCACTATAGTTTCTCTTATGCAAAACTATGTCTTTATCACCTGGTTTGAGCTCATCAATTATCTTGTTCTCCGGCGAATCATATAGTGCGTGTTTACCCCAGATTTTAAGCTCATGGTCGAAGGGGTAATGCTTATCACATAAATAGATAATTGGCACATTAGCCTCCCTAGCTTTGAACAATATCTTTTTAATATTCGGCACTATACTCTCAGCATCAGGACTTTTTAGTCTTCCGTGTACGAATTCATAAATCATATCTATGACCAGAATGGCTGGCCGCATTTCAAGATACACCGATTAGTAAAATACAGTTTTAACAACTAATAGTTCTTAGGGAAGTAGTAGTGATGAGCGACTTCGGAACTGAGCTTAAGCAATGACGAACCGTGTGAGGGCTGAACACACAAAAGATCAACCGTGTTTTTATGACAATCATATATGAGGTTGTAATTGTTGAGCTAAATGTTGTAAATGTTATCGGTTTGTGTTTTAGGTAAGGTCTAGAGAGTAATATAATGAGATCATATCGACTGGAACGTCTTTTAGTCATTCACTACATATAATATTATCTTGGTGTTGCTTGTATGTCTGACCCCCGTCCTATGACGCAGGACGCCTTGATGTCCGCGTTCGGCGGAGAATCTATGGCTCATATGCGTTACTTAATATATGCCGAGATAGCTGAGCGTGAAGGATATAAGAATATT
>JAMOVL010000008.1 GCA_027067785.1 Desulfurococcales archaeon
ACACGACAGCCAGAGCGGCGGAAAGTTCGGCCCAATGCTGAAATTCGCTGGATTCGACGGTGTAATCCTCGAGGAGACCACAGAGAAGCCCGTCTACATATGGATACATGACGGCAAAGTAGAGATCAGAGACGCTCACCACCTATGGGGCCTAGACGTACACCACACCACGGAGAAAATCATAGAGGAGCTATCAGCGGAGGTAGGCAAAGACGAGGCAAAGAACATCAAGGTAGCCGCCATAGGACCTGCAGGCGAGAACCTGGTTAGATTCGCAGCGATAATGAACGATAAGAACCGCGCCGCGGGCAGAGGAGGCCACGGAGCAGTAATGGGCAGCAAGAAAGTCAAGGCAATAGCTGTCCTAGGCCATGAGAAGCCCAAGGTAGCTAACGAAGCATTATTCAGAGAAGTAGTCAAGGAGGCCGCACGCAAACACCGCGAGAACCCCGTAACCAGCGAGGGATTACCGAAGCTAGGAACAGCAGTCCTAGTCAACATCATTAACAACGCAGGGATCTTCCCGGTCAAGAACTTCAGGGAGAGCTACTTCCCACACGCCGACAAGATAAGCGGAGAAACAATGGCTGAGAAATACCTCGACAAGAAGAAGAGCTTAGAAGAAGCCTGCTGGGGATGTATGATCACCTGTGCAAGATACACTAAGTCAAAGAGTCCATTCAGCGGCGAAGGAGGAGGCCCAGAGTACGAGACTATCTGGGCTTTCGGAGCAGACACGGGCATATTCGACATGCACGCGATCATGAAGGCAAACTATCTAGCCAACGAGCTAGGACTAGACACGATAAGCACGGGAGCAACCATAGCCGCCTTCCTAGAACTAGTAGAGCTGGGCAAGATACCGGAGGAGAAACTACGAGGCCTCCACGCCAAGTGGGGCACACCCGAAGTAATAGTCGAGCTAACATGGAGAATAGCCTATAGGAGCGGGATCGGCGACGACCTAGCCGAGGGAAGCTACAGGCTCTGCCACAAGTACGGAGCACCAGAAGTAAGCATGACAGTCCGTAAACAAGAACTACCAGCATACGATCCACGCGGAGCACAGGGACACGGACTAGGATACGCGACCAGCAACCGTGGAGGATGCCACCTAAGAGCCTACATGATAAGCCCAGAAGTCCTAGGAGTACCAACACTAGTAGACAGGTTCGAGACAAAAGGCAAACCAGCACTAGTCAAAGAATTCCAGGACGTATTCGCAGTAGTAGACTCAATGGTAGTATGTAAGTTCAGCACCTTCGCAGTATGGGCGGACGACTACGCCAAGATAATATCAGCAGTAACAGGATGGAACTACACCAAAGAAGACGTCATGAAGACAGGCGAGAGAATCTACAACGCAGAAAGAGCATTCAACGTACTAAGCTTCGGAGACGGCGAAGAATACGATACACTACCCAAACGCCTACTAGAAGAACCAATCAAGGAAGGCCCGAGCAAAGGACACGTAGTAAGACTACACGAAATGCTACCAGAATACTACAAGCTACGCGGATGGATCAAAGGAAGACCGACACGCGCCAAACTAGAAGAACTAGGACTAAAGTGGCTAGCAGACAGACTCGAAGAAGAAGGCCTACTACCAGGCTAACAATTCATGAATAACCACTCTATTTCAAAAAGCTAAATATAAGATTTTTTACCAATGAACAATTCTCTCCTCTGAAATAATATTTTTATAATAAACCCACATTCTCGTTCTGATTGAAAGCCGATTTAACCCTCTGTATAAATATGTCTGACGGTGGCACCATCGATGTATAAAAACACAGTTTATCTAGCAATATATATGATTATATTATCAATTATGTCACCGCTATTAATAACACCCAGCATAACGATTGCAGGACAAGATAATTCAGAATATGGCTCAATAGAGCTTGGCTCACAATATAGGCCATTAATCTTTCACTGCAGTATAATTCCGCTAACCCGATCATTAACCCCTATCTATCTTAATGCATCAACGAGTCACGGCTATGGATCTCTGTCTTTTAGTGCTGGAAAATTTGACTACAAGTTCCAGGTCAATGTCAGTACAGCTATAAAGAAGCCGTACTTGACTATTAGGAAAACAAATAATTCGCTCATAATAATTGATCATACGCCTCGATACATAGAAGTTGCCCCGATTATCCCTTGCAAGATGGTTTTGAAGCCGATCAGAGTACAGGATCATGAGATCATATTTCAGTTAAATATCTACATTGGAAAGATAAAATATTATGATATCATACCTCCCGTTATAAGAGAAATGCTCGGTATCACTGGGATCCTTTATCATGGCAGAAACTACAAGCTAAGCAATTATGTATATGGAGTACGTAACTTATCGCAGAAAATAGTATTTGATACTTCAAATAACCACGCAGAGATCGATGGCATCGATATAGGGTTCTTCCCTCTATACATAAACGTATTAAAGAATGCAAAAGATATCGAGATGCTCTATAACAGGGGATTGTTAAAGTTTAGCTTTAAAGGATTTTACGGAAACATACTTTATTATCTTGGGCACAGATTATTTCTCCAGTATTCTGGTCCTCATATGCCTCTTGAAATAGTTAGTGATTCCTATATTACGATCAAAGAAATCGGTAAATATGAGTATATATATGTTCCCGAACCGATATACTTCATTAAATATAATGGTTTAACCGCAACAGTCCCTGTATCGAGAGATGTTTTTATCCATCCATGGCGGTACAATGCTACCTATATTATTAGCCATATAAAGGGGTTCAAGCTCATTAGACAAGAATATGGATGGCATAATGTAATTAAGCATTATCCGATCTGCGATATACAGTATCTCTACAAATACCCGGTGAGCGGCGACCTTGTTCTTCCGCTTCCGACAAATAACACATTGTTTAATGCCTCATACATTTTGATAAAGAATATTAGACTTTCTCAACAAAACTATACGCTTATTGAAAACTATGATGTAGGCTATCTTCCAAGCAAATACATGACTATAGAGACGGGTAATCCGCTTCTATTATATGTCTTAATAACGATCATCGTTGTACCATCTATAATCATTATTGCATTGGTGATTAGGAGATGGCTAAGAAGAAAGTATTAGCTACCGCGTATTTCTATAGCGTTTCATCGAATAAGTATCTTGTACTGCTCATATCATTCATAGTGATAAGTCTAGTCGGGGTTATACTGATAACGGTCAATGTCATGAATTCATCTACCGGGTACGGATATGCTAAGAACAATCTGGAGACCAGTATAAATATTAATTCATGGACTATTCCGAATAATGAGAGTGCTTACAGAATTATATCCTCAGATATTTTCAACTACACGGCCATCAAGATGCTTGCGAGCTACTATGTTGCATCATTGTCTATTCAGTACACTCTATTATATGGTGTGTTCATATTCTTATTATCGGCTGTACTCCCTGTAGCAATTATAGACACGTATAACTCGTCTGAAACAAAATACATAATGATCACACATAGTGGGGGTAAGACTACATATTTTGGGATAAATACTATTGTATCAGTTATTCTTACATTACCATTTATCCTGGTCTCCATAATTGCTTATTCCCTGTTCTTTAGCTGGATATCATCTGACCTAGTGAGCAGATGTATAGGTTTTATCATGGCCACATGTATTCTCTCAACAATTTCGTCAACAGGAATATACATGGCTACAGGATCTAAGGAACTATCGTTCTTTTATGGAGCATACGTCCCACTACTAACGATCATTCTACCCGGCAAGATGAACTATTACTTTCCGCTTGTGAGGCTAGCTACTTCTTCAAATATCTACGCATGGATCTTTAGCATTTTACCCTATATAGTTCTCTACGTCTTATCAGCTCTCACCTATACATTAAGAGGAGGAATCAAGTAATGATCAAGGCATTGTTGAAGAGAACCACAATGATCCTAATAGTGACTGTGATTGTCGCCGCTGTTATACTGTCTAGTGGATGGAGAATTGTCGCAACTAATACAATAACATTTGATATAACCAGGTATGCGCTCGAAGGCAATACAACAGTTGTCTCCACTTTCTATGCATTAGTTCATCCTGGCGAGCATAAGGTAAACGTCTATATACATACGGATTCCCCTAATCTTCAGGCACATGTAGAGATCTATCTATTAACAAGTAAAGGACCCGTAAAAATACTGGATACTAGTTCCAATACCAGCAGCTCTTCCGCCGAATTCAGAGCTGATAACAAGATAATTTATGGATTCGTGGTTTCCAAACTAGAAATTCTCGGCTTAATGAATAATCCATACTCGAGAGTCATTATCACGATTAAGATAAGCTAAGGTGAAGAAAGGATTGAATCAATCTAAACCGTTCATTGAAGCCACTGATCTAACGATAAAATACGGGGACTTCGTAGCAGTAGATGGAGTTTCATTCAGTATAGGCAGAGGCCTCACATATCTCCTAGGACCTAATGGTTCAGGCAAAACATCAGTCATAAAAGCATTAACAGGTCTACTGAAACCATTCAGGGGAGAGATAAGTGTATTAGGATGCGATCCACTAGATATCAGTTGCATTAATGATAAAATACATGTAGCATTCGAAGAAACCAATCTACCCGAACACGTCTTAGTCAAGGATTATCTTGAAAGCATAGCTTATCTACGAAGCTACAGTGGAGAAATGAATCATATCTATAGAATGCTTGAACTAGATAGGCATCTCCACAAAAGGATCTCAGAGCTCTCGAAAGGATTAAAAAGAAGGGTAACACTTACAACACTGTTCATAGGCGAGCCAAAGATAATAATCATTGATGAGCCATATAATGGTCTAGATCTAAAAGCATCTATCATGCTGAACGAACTAATAACTGATTATGTCCGTGAGCATTCAGATACAGCAATACTTATATCTACGCATATTATTCCGCCTATTAGACCAGATAAGATCATATTATTAGCAAATGGTAAAAAGATCTACGATGGTAAACCACCCGAAGAGAACATAAAGATCAAGGTCAGACGTGATGGTTCCACGGAAACAGTGTCAATCACCGAGCTAAACGAGATACTCAGATCCATGAAGACAGATATAGAAATATTCGACGTGCAGATAGGGACGATATATGATTTTATCGCTGAGAAGATATTCGGAAGAAAATAATTGTTAATAATAAACATGTCTCTAGAAAATCATTACCCCTTAACTTGTGTCGGCGAAAAGTATTGTCACGTTGCCTAAGAATATGGTGATACTAGCTGTTATGTGCTGGGATCTCCGAGCCCGTAAAGCATTTTGGATCGAATGTGTCGTGTATTACATCGGTTCTAGTTATTTCTATAGTGTTGTTTATGATGATGAACTGTATGTCTATGATATCGACTAGTGGGCATATCCCGTTGTCTTCTGGTCTCTTGATACCAGGCCTGTCTACTAAATAGATGGTTCTGTTACCTGTCTTGATCTTATAGACTATGATTTGTATGGATAGTGCCGAGTAATTGGCTGTTCCGATGAGGCCTATGCTCTTATATGCTTCCACGAAGTTGTTGAACGATATATTATATCTCATCATGAGCTTGTGAACTCTTGGATCGTGATATATTTTCTTCAATACTGATATATTCTTTACCAGCTCCTCAGCCTTTGGAATACTTAGGCTTTGATTTATCACCGATTTAACTACTGGAGCAACACTTAACACCTTCTCGACACGCGAATCCTCGCCGATAATACACTTTACCATGAGGATATACATGGGATTACCTGTATCGTTGAATACTATTGTTGCCTCGGTAGCATTGCCTTGTTTTTGTACCTTAGTGATTTTTGCTGAGCTAGGATTGATCTTTAGGCCCAGATTATCTACTATGGATTTAAACAAGGGATCATTTAGCAGTGAATCTATTATCTTTTCTTTATTGAGATTTATCATAGTTGTTGTTCTTTCTGTAATAATGAGGTTTAGGGGACGTATTATGGATAATATCATAGGATAATAGACTCTCTACTAGAATAACGGCGATCAATATCGTAAGAACGAATGTATTAATTCTCAAATCAAGGTCGCCTATTAATAGATATCTTTTGAGCAACATATATTTATTTTCAAATAATCCAGAACAAACAATCACTAATAGAATCAACATAAATAGGAATCAATTATGGGATTATATCATAACCACAATAGAAAAATTTTATCTATGATACACAACAAGGATATCCCGAATAGGATAATGGTGAAACATGAAAATATTAAAAATCAAGGTAAAAAGCATTGAGAATCAATTTATGGGTGCTTGGCTCGGCAGCTATTTTCCTCGAGATACTCGGTATAGCATTAATGGTATTCGTAGTGACAAAGGTTGTTGCTGTAATTTTCTATTTTGCAGGATTCACATTGGTTATGATAACTGCGTATCTGTTAGGAAGAAATAATGAGGGAATCCGGCGATACTCCAGGTTTCTACATTATTCGTTCGCCACCCTAATCACATCATTAGTCATCTATATTATGATCCCTTTACTCAGTCCAAGACTAGATTGGGTTGCCATACGGTTATACCTTGTTCTTGCCTTATTCATCTTCCCTATTCTTTATGGTTTAGGATACATATCATTATTCATGGCTACTGAGCTCGGGCTTGAAACCTTTATTTTTGGCGTCATATATTGTCTATTAGGCATCATTAATCCCTTCCTCTTCATGAATATGTTCTACGTGTTCGGAGCTCAAGATCTAATGTTCTTTCTATTGATCTTTGCCGTCGTGTTAAAATTAATGGAGTCGCATATCTTTAAACGAATATCAAGTGGTTATAAGGTGATTATGAACCCTAGTTATATATTAAAAGCTGTATTCGCGGCTATACTCGTATGTATTTTGGTACTATCCTCGGTGTTTATGACAAACTCGTCTGTCTTTGCCGGTTCATTTAGGGGTGATGGCTTACATATTGAGACGCCTGGTTATGGACACCATGATACCTACCTATTATATTTTGGCACGAGTGATTATGACTTACTATTACGGTGTGCGCGGAGAAACTCGTTTCCCTATGGGTCATCATATATCTCCCTAAGACTGAACTCGCCAATAACGATAATGATACTGAAAGGCAATTATAAGCCAGTTTTCGGTGGAACCATCTATTATTTTGGCGAAGCAATATCGCAGAACATAGTCACTATTCATTATCATTTAGAACTAATAGTTCAGCCCGACGAGGCACAAATACACTACCTAGTCTTCGTGAATAGGCAGAGCAGTACTTCAGAAACATCATATCTGCTCGGTGAAGGAGATCTCGAAAAACCATTAAGTCTACCAATAAATCTAGAGAGCGGCAAATACGCCGTGAAAGCCTATCTTTTAACAAAAGGAGACAAACTATGTAGCCTAGAATTAAGGATTCCAAACAATACAATCACAATTACACCCGAGAAGACATTATTGATCTGGCACACAGAGATAAATGAAACCCACCCAGCATATCTCATGATCAACCCAGTTAATGCCGAGAATCTTGGATCGGGCGGTCATTATATGCGGGCAGAGCTATTCCTTATCTTCTACAAACTTGACCCAGAACCGCTAAATGGGCTCCTAATAATACACTATAGCTCTACTCGAACGCCATTAATTCCCGTAGATGGAGGTATTATCCTCGATGCAGGGCTCTAATATAGATGAAACCGGATGATTTATTCACACTATATCGTTCAACGAGTATACATCAATATATTTCCTAGCTATTCGTTTCAGTTTTTGATCCTCTGTTACGAGTACTAATTTATGTTTTCTCGCTGTATGAATGTAGGATGCATCATAGACTGTTAAGCCCGTTGCTAGAGCAATATCAAGTATTTTGGCCACATCATTCGGGTAGATATGTATGATTTTCATTAAATCCAATAGATTTACATATGTTTTGGCTAACTCATACACTTTTTCTTTTATTAAGATCTTTATAAACCTGAATTCTTTCCATAATGCATTAAAAACTTCATAAATCGTTAGATCCACTACATAATTATCGACAAGTACATCAATATTCTTTGACTTTACAGCATTTATAAATGATGAAGCATCGAATAAATAATGTTTCATCATCTTTTCTCACGATCTTCCCTAATATGCGATACTATTCTATCAATATCAATGAGTTCAAGAACATCACTTAGTTCATCAAGCTTCTTTTTTATCTCCTCGATGCGCTTCTTTTTAACTTCACGCTCAAGTGCTTCTCGGAGAACCGCTGATATATTTATTCCTAGCCGTTCAGCCTCTTCTTTGAGCTCTTTTTTAACTTTTGTTGAAACAGTAACATACTTACCCATTATACCTACCAAGACATTCCTACTTTAAAGGTAGTAATTTATTTTTACCATAACTAATAATCACTCGAAAGATTATTGTAACCAGATAGAATGATAATAATGCCGATCAAATATTTGTTTTAAGAGGGATAATTATGTCTGAAATGTACTCCGGTTGGGTTCCTCAGAAGGAAGTTGTTCTTCCAGGGAATATTGTTATTGGTGGTTTGCCTGGTTTAAAGCCATTGTTAATGGTTGGTAGTGTGTTCTATATAGGTGACAAGTGCCTCGGCAGAGAAGGTATTGATAGAAGTTGCGTCGAGGAGAAATACTCTCGTGCTGTTGAGGCTGCTGATAAGTATGGGTTGAAGTTGGGTGTCGATCTTATTGTTCCGGACAAGTCGTTGGCTGAGCAGATAGTCGACACGATAGACTTGTTCAGCCCGCCAGTCTTCTTGGATGTGCCCGATGAAGACGCTAGAACTCTGGTCTACAAGATGGTTAAAGAGAAAGATCTGGGTGATAGGATTGTCGCTAATGGGATAGATCCCTACACAGGCGAGGAACTCTTGAGGCTCATGAGGGATGCAGGCATTGATTCGGCGGTATTGCTTCTCTTCGACCCGAAAAACCCTACTGGTAGTCTGAGACCACACGACAGGCTGGACCTTCTCGAGGAGAAACTGCTCCCTCTAGTCATGAAGTACGGATTCAAGAATCTATTGGTTGACGCAATAGTGCTTGACCCGGCAAGTATTGCTCTGAGTAGTGAAACGATCTTTCTTGTGAAGAAAAAACATGGACTCCCTAGTGGGTGTGCACCAGCCAACAGTATAGGAGTCATATCCAGGAAGAAGCATGGATCCCAAACCTACTATAGCGTTAACGCTGCAGTAATAGCTTATCTACGAACAATGGGTGCTGACTACATAATGTATGGCCCGATGAAAAGACTCGAAACACTAGCCGAAGCGGCCGCCACAATAGATTCCCTACTAGCCTACAACCATCTACAAGAAGGCAAAAGAATCCCCCGTAGCCACCCGCTGAGAAAGTACTGGAAAAACATACAGAGACTCTTCACATCACAATAACAGGATAATATGAATACATTAGTATTCCGTCTATCATTAATTTATTATGTCTAGATAACTCGGGGGGATAATTATGGGTTCTTGGCTCTACTACGCGTTGCTCGGGGCTATATGTGCTGCTCTGGCAACTATTTTCGCCAAGATCGGATTAAAGGGTATAGATTCGCTGACCGTTACTGGTGTTAGGAGTGCTGTTATGACTGGCTTGATAGTATTGTTTCTCCTAGCATTGTTCTTGTCTGGTTCTTGGAGGCCACAGGTGATCACTGGGAAAGCATGGATATATGTGGTTCTCAGCGCGGCGGCCGGTGCTGCTTCCTGGATATTCTTCTTTAAGGCCCTGAGGATTGGCGAAGCGTCCAAGGTCGCTTTTATCGATAGGAGTAGTGTATTGTTTGTCCTTGTACTGAGTATATTGTTGTTGGGCGAGAAACCTGTTCCGCTAAAGATTATTGGTGGTCTATTGATATTTGTCGGCCTTGTGCTGATCAGTATATCGTAGTGATTAGTTTTTCTAACCAATGAGTATTAATATTTGAACAAATCTATTCTATTTATGTCTACAGATATATTCGGGAGGAGAAGATAAGCCTTGGAAAAACTATACAAGATAAGCTTAGGCTACGCTATGATGATGGCCATAACAGCGCTCGCTGTAGGTGTTTTCTACAGGGAATATACTAAGTACGCATTGAGCAATTTACCACTAGAGAAACAGATCATAGTATCATATTATTTATCACTATGCCATGGCCACTTCATATTAATGGGGCTAGTTATACCAGTAATACTGGCGTTAACAGCATATATCGTTCTCGGAGGAGAAGGAGACAATATATTGTTGAAGTCATTAATTATATACCTTATAGGCGCGACTGGAGCTTCAGCCTTACTACTATACAAGGGAGCAGGCATAATCAATTATTATGTATCCGATCCTTCCCAAGGGCTAACTAGTGCAGATCATGCATTATTCATGGGCTCAGAAATGCTGAGAGAAAGCCTCTACGGAGTATTTCATCTCCTCTTAGGATTAGGCCTGGTAATCTATGCAATGAGAATATTACAGCTCCTAAGAAGAAACAAATCGTGAATTAAACGCTAATGCATCGAACAACATGAATCAATTATTTTTACAGACACTATGATCTCTAAGCCCTAACTGTTATCTTGGTAGATAATGAAGATATTTCATCGTCGAGTTGCCTCAGGAAATCCCAGATCTTATGAACAGGTATCCGGGCACCAGCGGCTTCTGGATGACCCCCACCTGTTCCTCCCAGCCGGGGGCTTATCCTGCGTAGCAGCCGGTTGAGATCCACTCCTTTCACAGCCCTAATACTAATATTGTAGGTTCCCTTATGCCTCTGGATGGCAACTCCTACGGGCTTCCTACTATATGTTCGTGCATAGATAGCGGCTTTGCCGAGGCTTCCAGGAGGATCAATAACGTATCCGAGGTTCTTCATTGTCTTGACGCTCTTGGAGACCCATTGCCTTAGCTCCTCGTCATTGACGCTCTCGATCAATGCTCTGACGAGCAGTTCACTAAGCCCGCTCGGTAGTTTGTTCTGGGATAAGTGATAGACTATGTGTCGTTTGAAATCATACATGCGCCGACTACCCTCAAGGCCTTGTGTCAATACTCCTGCTTCGAAGTAGATCGTCCGTTTATCCCAGTCTTTGAGAGTATTTATCACCCATGGCGTGGTGTCCAAGTAGTCACCTATCGCTCCATATAATGCGACTCTACTATACTCCCATCCAAGCTGTTCTTGGAAAAACTTATACGTTAACTCGCTCGCCGAAGCACTTAGATCATGAACTATTATTCCCCTCAAATCACCTGGTCTTAGACCGAGGGGTTCGGGGTGATGGTCAATATAGATCAGTTCTCCCCTCGTACTATACTCTCTGAACAACGCCTCTAACTCGCCCAGATGGGCTTCGCTTAAAGCTATATCGGCTATGAACACCGTGTCGCCTGGATCCGCGAATTCCGCTAGATCACTTGCTAGGCCAGCTGGATGAGTAAAAACTATCCTGATATCATCGTATCCTTTCTTCTTGAATACATGGAGAGCTAGTGAGCCGCTTACCACACCATCACTATCTCCGTGGACGAGGAGAACAGCTCGGGGCAAACCATAATGCCTCCAGATTACGTCCAGATAATATCTTATATCATCAAGGGTAAAAAAGAAGAGCTTAGGTGAGCCGTGCTATTTATTGTAAATGTTCTCACCAGTGGTTTTCAGGCTGGCACCGGATTCCTTCTCTTCTTTAATGATTTTCTCAGCGATTCGGCGTAGTTCTTCCGATACATCTTCAGCGAGGCAGTGTTTCTTTATCAAGACTGTTAGATCAGCCTCCTCTTCGGGCCTTGAATACTTTATGATGAGAACAATGATCACGAATATCGTGTAGAATACTGCGACGACTAATGCGTCTTTGAACAATATTATGAAGTACACGAGGATGAAGAAGAGGATTGTTGCCAGCACTGCGTTGAGCGTAGAGTGGAGCCTTCCTATTCTTCTCTTCTGGTTAACGTTCATGATTAGCTCTAAGCATTTTTCCTCGTTGGAGGACATATATTCACCTTTTCTTAATTGTGTTCAACAATATATAAACAATTATTGATTTATAGCAATCGATCATTTGTTTTTATGTCTCCGTTTATCAATGTAGACAATAGGGATAATGTCTTCAATAATGCCGAGTAATAAATAATTATAATATAAAAATATATTCAACTATTTAAAGTAGAAGTGGTCATGATGCTTTTTTACCTGATCTTATCATCCGTAATACCATTATAAGTAATGGTACTGAGAAGATAATAACAGCTAATATTATTATCAATTGCTCATATGTTATGCTGAATTCAAATTTAACATGTATGAATCCAGATTTAGAAGGTACAGGGGTAGTTGTTGTCACTGTTTTCGAATTAAGAGCAGAATTTACATTTGGATTAGTAATGATATTGGTGCTTGTTACTTCGTTATTGTCTCTCGATGATGCATTACTCGAAATTGGCCAAGCGGTCTCTTTAGTTGTATTGTTGTTATTCCGTTTAGGTAATTCTAGCTGGTAGCTGTATATCCTTTTGACATAATTGAACATTACATCAGAGGCCATAATAATTATTTTAACATTGTATTTCTTATCATAATCAGGCAATTTTGATTTGAACACAAGGTTGAAATCATATGTATAGCCATAGTTATACGTGAATATTGTTTTAGCTAAATGAGTAGAGTTTAGAATTACAAATATCATTGTAGACTCTATTGGCTGGCTTGACTGTACTTCATACTTAATATGGATGCTAATGTTTTGATAGCTTTTATCGACCGATATGTTTAGGAATTCTAAAGATATTACTGGTGTTATAGCTTCTATGTTTAGCCTCGTTATTATATAATGCGTTTTGTTATCAAGTGATTGATATGAAATATAAATGATACCTTTATCATTTGGCCTTGCCGTGAATACAGTGATCTTTCCTAAGTTATCTTTACAGCATGATATAACTTTATTATCGACCTTTTTAACACCGTTAATTATTACCAAGATCTGTTCTGGCTTGAATAGATCTAGTGATGGGAATTTCTGGATAAGATATTTGGGCCATACTAATACGAGGCCATCAACGATGGTATATTTCTCTATATTATTGTATAGAGGAGCCCTATCTACGGCTAATCCGGTGACTGGTCTATCTATTATACCATTACCATCTTTATCTGTTCCAGTTACCCATGAGTAATGGTTGCCGAGGAACCCATTATAGATAGTTCCGTTGTATAGATATTTTACTTGTTGTGATGTATCAGGAATAATGTATACGTTTTCATTAACCGTATGCAGATATGTAGTACTTGGCATCCCTTCATAGTAAATATTATTTAGCCAGCACCGCACTATGGGTCTAGTTATTTCACTATAGACGTATTCATTAGGTAGGATATAATTGACCGGTAGACTTATATTATTGTAAACCAGACTCATATAAATATATCCATGGCAGAAGTACCCTTTATTAGCGAATGCTATGTTATTCCCATAGAAATAAATTTTTGCAAGACTGTCATTACTAATACCAAGCGTCTTAACATGTATTATGTTATCGCCCGCGAAAACCACCGATACAGGAGACCTAGAGTACTTGAAATTCGGATTATTATTCATAATTTTCACAAGGATGTATGGGTTTTTCGATACACTTGTTATTGTAGTATTTATTACCGCGAGCTCAACATGTGTTCTCCAATGTTCAATATAGAATAGTTCAGGAGCCAGTGTAGAATTTAGATAGATATGTGAGTTTATGATCATAACGGTCAAATTATCTGAATATAAGTGAGTATATGGTAGATCTTCTGACAGGAATATGCTTGAGTAGAGGGGGTGACCTAATATTGAGTTATTTATCACTATATAACCCGTATCTATAGCTCTTAGCACGTCTATCAACGAATTGTTTATATATAGTAAGCTCTGGTTAACATAGAGTTCTATGGTTTTAAGTTTATCAATGAGACTCGATATGCATTGTGTTATCGTCGTGACTTTAGCTGTCACGTTATCCATACTTATGTATAAATGAGCAAGTATGAGATAATCTGTATCTAAATTCATAAGATTGAGTCTAGAATTGATATTTGCTGTATTGATATATATTGATTTGAAACCGCTATTTGTTATATTGATGTTTACGAATGCGCATCGATAAATAATAAGACCTCCTATTCTCGAATCCTTAATATTTATTATGTCGGTTGAGTACTGGAGTGTTACTTGGTCTATGTTAGATTGTTTTAGTAAGAAGTTCGTAGTGCTCTCGAACGATAGATCTATTATTGAGCCATTATTTTCTATTAGATCACTAGCCGCGAGCACCGAAGCTGAACCTTTTATCGTGAGGCTTGTTTTGTTTTCTACATAAATACCATTTAGGAAAACATTCTTGCATTCTTTTACAGCTACAATTAGGTTTTCTGGCTCATGATAGCTTGTTAATTCTATATTGTTTAGGATAATCTCATTAGCATCGACTATA
>JAMOVL010000009.1 GCA_027067785.1 Desulfurococcales archaeon
CCTCCAAATATCTATTATTATAAATGGTTTACGGTATTCCTGCCAGAACCTATGTGCATAGCGCTCGATAACGCTGTAGTTTCCTCCGTGACCGTTAATAATTATATATCCCTTGACAAAGAGCTTTCGTTCAATCGAGCTAATGATATCTGATATAAGATCATAGTATGTTTTTACACTAACAGATATTGTTCCAGGCCAGTCTATCCATTCATCAGATGAACCATATGGTAAAGCGGGTAGGAGAAGCAACTCATAATTATCTGGTAGATCCTCTATATGCTCCGCGAGTCTCAGAGCGATTTTCTCAGCTATATATGTATCTACACTATATGGTAGTTTATTGAAATGATATTCGGTACTGCCTAGCGGTAGTATGACGATGTATTGTTTGTCTCCTCTAATGCTTGTTGTATCCGAAAGCCTGACAAAACCCAACAAGGTTCACCATGGAGTCATTTCTCAATATGTATATGCTCGAATATTATCCTGCCGAGCTCCAGTATTATTTGTTTGATCAAACCTCTATGTTTATTGCATACATCGCCAAAGTCTTCGCAGAACCTGCTCAGAGCTTCCTCCGGGCTTCTCGAATACCGTATGTGAGGGGCCATATTCCAGGTTAATGCATCAAGCCTATAGAGCGGAATACCGGAATACTGCCCAACTATACGCCATGCCCGCCTAGCTAGGGATGAGTATTTTGACGATATTAGAGCAGAGACGCATTCCTCAATGTTATCATTACAGCCCATAATCATCCCCGAGCTAATTGTTATGAAAGCATTCCTCCTATCGATCGGCATATCGATGTCTCCCTTAACGTTCTTCCCGAGAATTTTGCATACATACCAATACATTTTTGATGCAAAAACTATTGTCTTACTAGTCGATTTAGACCCAGTAATTTTCTCGAGCTCCTTGGTAAGATATGATAGGTTCTCTGCATACCTAAAGGGTTCAGCGATGATCTTTCTACATATTGATGAGCAATAATATTTTTTGAGCCTGGAATACTTGTTTCGCAATGATAATTTATTATATTTTGAAATCCTTAGGAACTCACGATGAATTTTTAACATATCTCTACAGCTAGCATTTTTTAAACGATTTTTCATTTTAAGAAGATAGGCGGTGAATTCGTCCCAGTAATCCTCGCCCTTACCAGTGAGAAAATAGCTTATGAGAGAATTCGCTATAACCATGTTAAACACTATAGTGACAGGAAGTTGTTCAACGATTCTTTTTATTGCTATAAATTGTTTATCACTGTCTTCGATCAAATCAATAATGTCCATTATCTCTGGAAAGGTTCCCAGAAACAATCCAAGCCCGCGACACCTATTACTATCAATCGAGAACATATCGTATCATCACTCAGGAATGATATATTAACGGTTTAAAATACTAGTTGAGACCAAGCGGAAGGTGAGATATTTGGAGGGCTACATAGTATTCATAATGAAAAAAGGAGACGACGTAGGAAAACTGGAGGATTCAAACAAGATACTTGTTCTCAACATAGATAATGGTAGTACGACTACTATCGATAACAAGTATAATGTTGGAGGTATTGATTTCCTCGAAGACTTATTCGACGACTATGACCCATCACTAATGTTTGTATCGGACATAGATGATGAAACAATGTTTAAAATAGAGGAGAACGGCGTAAAGGTCATCAAGACTGGAAATAGGAATATTGATAGTTTGAGAGAAGAATTATTCCTATATTAGGCCTAAAGACTTCCTAAGATAGTTTTTGTTTAACAATAACACTAGAGCCTATGATCACGTTTCTATCTAAAATAATTTATTTCATTAACGAATACAAAGTAATTATCAGGTGCTGGTTCCTTGCTGAAATTCCCAGATAGCTTCATATTCGGAGTCTCTACCTCAGCTTATCAGATAGAGGGAGACAACAAGAACGCGGACTGGTGGCTTTTCGAGGAAAAAGGAAAGCTTCCATACAGGTCGGGTAAAGCCACAGATCATTGGAATAGGTATCGGGAAGACATAGAGTTACTTGCCGAGCTTGAAGTAGATATGTACAGGTTTTCTATCGAGTGGAGTAGAATCTATCCTAGCAAAGACTATGTTAACTACGAGGCGCTCTCAAGATATAGGGAGATAGTGGATCTCCTAAGGGATCATAATATAGAGCCAATGATAACATTACATCACTTCACCAATCCTATATGGTTCCACGAGCTAGGTGGATGGGAGAAAAGAGAAAATGTGGATTACTTTATCCAATACGTGGAAACAATAGCGAATGAATTCCCCGATGTTAAATACTGGCTCGTATTTAACGAGCCCATAGTATATATGCTGGAAAGCTATATCGAAGGCCACTGGCCTCCAATGAAGAGAAACCTCTTTCTAGCAGAACAAGTAGCGGCAAACATGGCTTATGCATATGCAAAAGCATACGAGATCCTGCACGATCTAGGTAAGGTCAGTATAGCCAAAAACATGATCTACTTCGAGCCATATAGTGATAAAGACAAAGACGTTGAAGCCTGCAGGAAAGCGGAGCAAATGTTTAACTGGAGCTTCATAGACGGCATATTGACAGGAAAGCTAAAAGTCATAAGAAAAGAATACGAGGTTCCCAGATCCGAGCTCGACTTCATAGGTCTAAACTACTATACAGGAATGAAGGTAAAATACACTCTAAACCCTCTACGCTTACATCTTGACGTAGAACCTATCAAGACAGATAAATGTACTCTTATGGGTTACTGCATATACCCGAGAGGCCTATACGAGGTCCTTAAGAAAACATGGAACAAGTACGGAAAAGAGATCATAATAACGGAGAATGGCGTTGCAGTAGAAAACGATGAAGACAGAATACTATCTATTGTAAGACATCTACAATACACTCATAAAGCCCTCACCGAAGGAGTCAATGTAAACGGGTACTTCTACTGGAGTATTCTAGATAATTTCGAATGGGATCGCGGCTATGATAAAAGATTCGGGCTGGTCGAAGTAGATTATACAACGTTTAAACGCAAACCTAGGAAGAGCTTCTACGTGTATAAGGAGATAATAAAGAACAAAGCAATACCCGATGATCTCCTCGAAAAATATGGGGAAAACATATCATAAGATATTCTTATAAGTTTTTGAATACATCTAGCTTATATTAGACAATACAGTGTCTCCATCATCAACTCCAATTTTATTGAGAGGAGGCGATAATAAATGTGTGCTGGATCATATGTTTCGGACGATGAGCTACAGAAAGCCTTGGAAAAGAAGTCTGAGAAAACAACCAGTGAAAAGCAGCGCTGGATACAGCGCATGCTGAGAAGTGCTAAGCATCACCACAAGATATGCCCATACTATGACAAGAAGACAGGGATGTGCTTCATAGCGCTCGGAGAGAAATGTGATCGCGATGGGAGATACGATAATTGTCCTAGATTCCTCAAGTTCCTCGAAGAAAAATACGAGTACTATAAGTCCAGGAACCTAC
>JAMOVL010000010.1 GCA_027067785.1 Desulfurococcales archaeon
ATCAATCAAAGTGTTGATCATCCTTTCAACTTCGTGATCCTTAATAGAATCTATAGCTCGTGTAACGAACTCGGCTATTTCGGTCATAGCAATACCTACGATACCCGTAACCAAGCCCCTTATCACCATGATTTTCCATAAGAGATCAAAATAAAAACCTTATAGACAGGGAGCCCACGATAAGCTTTAACCCCGCTTAGAAACATAATTTATTAATGCCCCGCCTCCTCACACTCCCTGAGACCCCGTGACGGGGTATGGATATGAGGGGGGTCGGTCGGGCGGGGTACACCTAATTATTTCTCGGTGCAATGTATTGGTATACCTCCAAGTAATACGGTTATTTGACCCTTGGAAAGGCCCTTTATGCACCTGTCCTAGAAAATACAGTTTACATCCCTATACGGGATGCAGTCATTTCTGCCTATACTGCTACGCAACATCCTATATTGGACGTCGACCAAGCCAGCCCAAGAAAGAGTTTCTGCGAAAATTATCTAGAGATCTAAGGAGGATCAATCCTAGGTTAGTTATAGAGCTAAGTACGAGTAGCGATCCCTATCCACCGATCGAGGAGTGGATGCTGCTGACCCGTAAAACGCTGGAAATGCTTGTATCTAGGAGGCTTAAGATTCTCATCACTACAAAATCAGATCTGGTAAAAAGGGATTCTGACCTACTGCTGAAAACTCCCTCGGCCGTAATGATTACAATAACAACTCTAGATAACAGCTTATCTAGAAGACTAGAGCCAGGCGCACCTTCACCTGATAAAAGACTAGAGGCCTTAAGAGAACTTAGCGAGAAGGGTGTCCCCGTAGGTGCCCGTATAGATCCTATAATTCCAGGGCTAAATGACGATCCATATATGTTGAAGGAACTTGTAGAGAAGATCAAAGAACATGGTGGTAAGCATATCGTTACATCAACATACAAGGCTAGACCAGATAATTTTTCACGCATGATCCAAGCATTCCCTGAACTAGGAAATTACTGGCGTAGAATCTATGTTGAACAAGGAGAACGACTACACGGATATCTATATCTGAGGAGAGAATTGAGGAAAAAATTATTGAAACCCATAGTCAACTCATCGCTTTCGCTAGGACTAACCGTTGCTACCTGTAGAGAAGGCCTCGGCCTAAACTATTTCAAAGCGCCAAGCTGTGACGGCACACATCTAATTAGGTATCATCCAGCAAACACTGAAAACAGAGGTGGCGTGTAATGAGTGAGAAAAAACCGAGAAAGATACTTGAATACAGTGTTGAGTGCCCGGTTTGTGGACGTAGATTAAAGGTTGAAGAATACCTTTATGATATGCCTTTGGTCGGCAAAGTAATCATATCCTCGGGAAAATGCGAGAACTGCGGGTACAAGTGGAGCGATGTCAGGCTTGCTGAGGTCAAAGGGCCTCGTAAGATAGTTGTCGAGGTAGAGGAGCCAAATGATGTTAATGCATTGGTTGTCCGCTCATCAACAGCCTCCATACTCATACCCGAGCTCGGCGTAGAGATAACTCCTGGGCCAGCATCACTAGGATATATAACAACGATCGAGGGAGTGCTACTCGATATCCTTGACAAAATAGATTTCCTATGCCGTGAAGGAGAAGCTCCGCGTGAGACATGTGAGGAGAAAAAAGATTTAGTCGAGAAGGCCAGGAATGCTGAGATACCGTTCACATTTATACTGGTTGACCCGGAGGGTACATCCACAATAGTATCGGATAAAGCAAAGATAATACCGCTCGATGAAAAGGAGGAGAGAAGAGAGGAAAAATAGTGTTTTTATTTTAGCTTATTTTACTATGACATCGATGATTCTAGCAGTATTTACATCTACTAGTCCTCTATCCGTTAATCTCACTTCTGGGATCACAGGAAGCGCTACTAGGGCGAGCGTCATAAAGAATGCTTCGAACTCTACGCCATAACTGCTCATTTTCTTCATTAGGTTCTTGAACTTTCTATAGACAGTATAGGGTTCTTCATCACTCATAAGCCCCGCCACTGGTAATTCTATCTCGGCAATTATCTCGCCAGAGTCGACAACCACTATTCCACCCTGGATCTCTCTTACACGATTGACGGCCTTCGCCATATCGCTAGGCGATTTACCAGCCACTACTAGGTTATGAGTGTCATGTGCTATTGTCTGGGCTATTGCTCCGGCTTTGAATCCCAGTCCTTTAATAAAGCCTTTACCGATATTGCAGGTTCCCTTATGCCGTTCTATCACTGCTAGGTGTAGTATATCATTGTCGGGAACACATGATACGTATCCTTGTTTCACAGGCAGGTCTTCGATTACTAGTTCTGTTAGAGCAGAGCCCGGTGTGACCTTGATGACATTGGCTTTGACACTTCCTGTTGCATCGGTTTTTATTAATAGTTCTTCAGCTTTGATCTCTCTTGGTATATTCACTGTTTTCTTCGCCCATTCCGGTATCTTCGGCCTCTCAAAATCATATAGTAGTTCTCCGTCCCTGTAGATTATCTCGCCCATACTGATCACTGTGTTTGTCTCTATGTGGTCAAGTCTCGGTGTTAGAACTATGTCTGCGAATCTCGCTGGACCTATCACGCCTATGTGATCATCTATATGTAGCCTTATCGCTGGACCTATAGTAGCTAGCTGTATGGCTTTTACAGGGTCGACTCCTAGCTGGATCGCCTCATTGATTATCCTGTCCATATGTCCTTTTTCATAAAGGTCTATAACGTTTAGATCATCTGATACGAAGCCGCATAGCCTACAGTCAATCTTAGGGTCTTTGATGATCTCGGCTAATGCCTCGAGATCACGCCATGCGCTCCCCTGCCTTATAAACAAGTACATACCCTTTCTCAGCTTCTCTAGTGCTTCTTCGGGATTAGTTGATTCATGGTCACTCCATATGCTTGCATCTATGTAGGCGTCAAGCATCTCTCCCGTCAGTAGTGGTGCATGCCCGTTAATAACCAGCCCCAGTTCGTGCGCTACTCTCAGTTTTTCCAAGACATAGTCACTGGCGTTAGTGACGCTTACGAAGTCCATTACCTCGCCTAAGCCATATGTGCCTTCTAGCTTGCCTAGCGATGCAATGTCTTCGGGACCTATGACTTTGTTTGTTGTTTCCAGGCCGAAAGCAGGGTCTGTTGCTGGGACACAGCTGGGTATGTCGATCAGTATTTTTAGCGGCAATCCCTGTGATTCCTCAATGAAGAGCTTTACTCCGTCGACACCGAGAACATTAGCGATCTCATGTGGGTCTGCAACGACTGTAGTAGTGCCATGCCTCAGAACCAGCATTGAGAAACCAGTTGGTGTCAGTAGGCTTGACTCAATATGTATGTGTGGATCTATGAAGCCCGGCACTGCGTATTGCCCGCGGCCATCGATCACCTTAGTTCTGAGCCCTACGTATCTATCTGGTTCTCGGCTGGTTACCGAAGCGATGCGTCGGCTCGAAACAACTATGTTCATGTTCTCCAGGATCTCCCCTGTCGTGGTCGCTACGAGGTTTACATTCTTGATAACAAGTGTTGCCGGTTCGATACCACGGGCGGTCCTTATCAATCTAGCCCTTTCTTCTTTTACATATTTGAAGATCCGTGGGAGAACCATCGGTTATCCCGCCGCTATGGTGTTTTAGAATTATTTCTACCGCATTGCTATTAAATATTGACTCATAAGTCTTCTCAGTACGATTATTTACTTCTATATACAGAGAAATACTCTGAAAACACATGGGAGGTTCCATTATAATGGCAGACATATATGTTCGTGGTGGATGGATAGTAACAATGGATCCCAGGAGGAGGATAATCAGGGACGGCGCTGTTGCGATCGAGGATGGAGAGATAAGGGCTGTCGGTAAGGCGGAGGAGCTTGACAAGGATTACCGGTATCATAGCGATATAGTGATCAATAATAGTCCACATGACATAGTTATGCCGGGGCTCATCAACACCCATGTACATCTAGCCCAAGGCCTTCTAAGAGCATGTGCGGACTACCTACCACTTATACCGTGGCTTAAGGATAGGGTATGGCCTCTGCAGGGCAATTATAAGCCCGAAGAAGCCCTTGCATCAGCTAAGCTAGTAACGCTTGAAATGATAAAGACGGGCACAACAACTTTCCTTGAGACAGGGCTTGTCGGCAGATATGGGCCCGATAACATAATAGAGTTCCTCCATTCAAGCGGTATACGTGCAGCAGTTGCCAGGCACGTCATGGACATGACCGGATATGCTCTCGAAGAAAACATCCTCCATGAAGGACTAGTAGAGCTTGGAGATAAGAGCTACAAGGACACTATAAGACTCTATCATAAGTATCATGGATGGGACAACCGTATATGGATATGGTTCGGGCCCAGAACACCAGGTGCTGTCAGCATCGAATTATATAGGAAAATGTCTGAGAAAGCCAAAGAGCTCAAAACAGGTATTACTATGCATCTAGCAGAGGTAAAAGCCGACGTAGAATACACAATGACTAAGTTCGGCAAGAAACCAGTAGAGTTTGCTCACTGGGTAGGTCTCACAGGGCCAAACGTTGTACTAGTACATGTTGTATGGGCTACGGATGAAGAGATAAAGCTCCTTGCAGAGACAAAGACCACTGTAAGCCATAACCCATGTAGCAACATGAAGCTTGCAAGCGGTGCAGCCAGGATTAGCGAGATGCTGAAAGCGGGCGTAAATGTTGCCCTCGGAACAGATGGCGGGCCAAGCAATAATGACTATGACTTACTGAGAGAAATGAAGCACGCTGCTCTCCTCCAGCCCCTAAGAACGCTTGATGCAAAAGCAATACGTGTAGAACAAGTACTGGAAATGGCTACAATCAATGGCGCTAAAGCACTTATGATCGACCACATGGTTGGAAGCATCGAGCCAGGAAAACACGCAGACATTATTGTAGTCGATTTCAACAAGCCCCATCTAAAACCGTTCAACAATCCACTATCACACCTAGTATATAGTGCTACGGGATACGATGTAAAGCACAGCATAATCGACGGAAAACTAATCATGTTCAACGGTAAAGTACTAACGCTCAACGAGGAGGAAATACTGAGAGAAGCTGATAAAGCCGCCTATAGTCTCTACGAGAGAGCAGGGCTCTGTAAGGAGCCCGAGACCATATGGCCTATCGAGTAAACCAGAATTATTCATCATATCTCTTTTTCTTTCCTCTCATTTCTCATAATAGTGGTCAACATAGGAGCCTCAGATAGTATTCTGTTTCGGAGAACAAATCCATTTATTCTATAACTCTACAAAGAGATATAGTAGAAACCCTGTTGGGGAGTGGATTACATGAGACACCTAGTACGAGATCTAAGCGGAAAGGACCTCATATCAACCCTGGACTGGACTGATGAACAGCTCGAGATCGCACTACGATTAGCAGAAGAACTAAAGTGGACAGCACACTATTATGGAGTAGAAAAGATACCGCCGATACTGCAGAGAAAAGTATTCTTCATGCTATTCTTTGCACCATCAACAAGAACCAGGGCAGCGTTCGAAGCAGCAATGACCTATCTTGGCGGACACGCAGCATACATAGAAGCAAAGACCACCAGAATGGCGTGGGGCAAAGAAGAGAAGGTTGGTGAAGCAGTAAAAGACGTGGCTGCAATGTATGATAGGTACGGCCATGGAATCGGCGTGAGAATACTAGATAAGGCGATCGACTATATCTATGGAAGAGGAAACTCCTACATACAAGAAGTAGCCAAGGCCGCAAACATACCAGTCATAAACATGGCCGATGACAGGTTCCACCCGACACAGGGACTCGCAGACCTCTACACTTTCAGAGAGAGATTCGGTAAGACCGAGGGTAAGAAATACGTTATCATGTGGGCTTACAGCCCCGAGATCCGTGGCTGGTGCAGTGTACAGGAAGACATGATACTATTCCCAAGATTCGGCGTAGACGTAGTCATCGCAAGGCCTCCGGGCTTCGACCTAGACCCCAAGCTGGTTGAAAAAGCTAAACAGCTCGCCAAAGAGCATGGTGGAAGCCTAGAGATAACAGATAATTATAAGGAAGCACTCGAAGGAGCACACGCAGTATTCCCGAGAAACTGGGCGTCACCCAAACTAGTGGAATTAGGCTACAGCAAGTTCAAGGACGAAGAACTGAAGATCTACGAGAAGTACAAGGACTGGAAAGTAACTAAGGAACTATTCGACATCATGGACAAGAACGCTGTACTAATGCACGTAATGCCTATAATGAGGAACTATGAGGCAGACGACGAAGTAATAGATGATCCTAAGAGATCAGTATTGTATGAGCAGGCGGAGAACGGTCTATGGACCAAGGCCGCCGTACTAGCCCTCACAATGTACGGAGTAAAGTAAACAGTATTTGAATTAGTCCATTTTGTTTTTCTTTCTCCTTCTTCTCAATTTCTATCCTTAGAAATCATTCTGTCATCTAGCAAAATTATAGCAATAAATAAAGTTGTAAAGAGTAAGATAAGAAAAGATTTTTTAATCAGCCTATTGCTTTCTAGAATATTCTTCCCTTATCGAGCTCAGCCAGTAGATCATCGAACAGCATTTTACCAAATCCAACCATGTAGTCTCCAGCACCATATGTTAGCAGGATATGATCATCTACTTTTAACGCTCCACATGGAAACACGGTGTATGGCCTGTCTCCGAATATCTCGTATGGCTGCTTGGGCTCCATGATATAGTTGGGCGTGACCGCGTTTACTATCACGTTATCTTTCCCAAATTCTAGTTCGGCTGCGAAGAGCCTGTAAGCCTTTACATCCTTGTCCACACCGTGTAGGAATACTATGATCTTGTCATTACCTATGCTAATTGGTGGCGTAGACCATCCAACCTTGTCTTCAAAGACTGGCGGCCGCATTACCTCTATATTATCGGTTATCTCAATCTCCGTAATACCATCACTGCCTTTCCACTTATTACCTTCTCTCCCTATAGCGAGGTAGAATTTTTCGTCGCTCATATGTGGCCTGTGGAAGAAGTATCTCTCACCGTTTATCTCCCATAGAAATGCATCCTTATTACTGACCATATTTGACCGTAATTCTTCGGGAAGATGATGGACGTAGATCTTCCTCCAGTGGCTAGCGTCGTTTCTTCCTTCCATGACTGCTGTGACTGGCAGTGTGCGTTCAATCCTTATGGATGGGTTGAAATAATTGATTGTTCTACCAGTGTATGTCATGTAGATCTTTTCCTTTATCCTATAAGTACGTGGATCCTCTGTTCCCCATAGATCGTATTTAGTAGATGGATAAACAACTAGTCTAGCCGGGTAATAGTTTAAATTAAGATTACTGGATTCTATGTCTTCAAGAGGTATAGGTATTTCCACTATGGCGGATACGTACATGTAGTACCCTACTATTATCCTTGCATAGAGATATACCATGCCCTTATCGATGATCAGTGATGGATTGAAAAGTGCTGAAGGATTACTGATCGGATAGTTATGTATGAAGATCCTATTTGGAGACAATACTCCTATTCGCTTAACTATGTCGTTGGTTTTCATTTTTCGCAGTCGAGGAACTTCTTCAAATCCTTCTGACTTTCTAAACATGTGTTGATACAGGTATTCAGAACGGAGTTTCAAAGCTTAGGCCTGGCCTCCTCTCTACCTATAAATGCACATGGAATACTGATTGGGTTATAAATCTTTGCTCTGTATAAACCGTATATATTTATAGATAGAATATAGATGAGAAACTATATCGTTATTCTAAATACTCCTTCATATCAACTTCTTTTCCGTGTTTGACAAACTTGATCCTCAAGTCAGGTCTCACCGGTATACCGAGCCTGTTCAGCAGAACCAGCGTTGTATAACCATCGAGCTCATCGAGTTCTCCACGCTGGATAAGATATGCTAGTACACGCACAGCGTAATCATATTTTGCAGGATATAGGGTCTTTGCTTTGCGCATAAGCTCAACTGCTTTTTCATCGGACAGTTTACTCCAAACAAGTTTCTCCGGATCAATATCTTCTCTCTTTTTCTGTTGTTCACCAGTCGTTTTTAACGATGACATCATCTTCCTCAATAGCTTGAGCTTAATAGATTCTGGTAATTCGTCCGCCATGACCGTACACCTAGCTCACTGTTTCTGGATATTGCCTATACATAGTCATACCCTTATGAATTCATCCCTATTGGTATCCATAGTTGATCCTTAGTGGATAAAAGCCATAATACCTTCTCTTATCAGGGCTATAGAGTAGGCTGCGAGTAGTATTGCTAGAACCTTGCTTAATACCATGCTACCATGTCTGCCTAGCATTGATAATAAGCGGCCACCATTCTCCAGCAGTATCCATGCCACTACCATGTTGATCGCTAGGCTGGCAAGAGCTATTACGAATCCCATAGCGTACTTTATGTATATGATCACTGTTATCGCTCCCGGCCCTGCCAGTAACGGCGTCGCCAACGGCACTACTGCAAGATCATCACTGGATACCTCCTCGGCCTCAGTATGTCCGAGTATTCCGAGTACAGCATATATGAAAAGTATTGCTCCACCTGCAATTTTGAAATCATCCACTGTTATTCCTAGATAACGGAGGACAAGGTCTCCCGCGAGGACGAAGAAGAACAATATACCCGTGGCGACAAGAATGCTTTTCCTTATGGTTTTTATCCGTCGATCAAGCTCTAGATCCTTTGTGAAGAAATAGAAGAGCGGCGCGTTACCTGGAGCATCTATAACTACAAATAACATAAACACCGCTGTGATCAGCTCTTCAAGGTTCAGCGCCATTACCTTTTCACCACATTCTACAATACTTTATAGATCGTGTATGGTTTGTTATGATTGCTTATTAATAATGCGGCTAATGCCGCCACTATGATATCAGCTGTTGAGCCGGGACATATGCCTTTACGTTCAAACTCTTCATCAACTAGTCTTACCACTTTCATCCATGATTCATCATCAATACCAGTTATTCTACTAAGAGCCTCTGAGGCAAGTCTGGATGCATAAACAGCTATTTCTTTGCCCCTACTCCGTAAAACCATAGTATCTATATTTTCTGATAAGATATGGAGATAAGCTTCGGTTACTGCTCTTCTAAAATCTCCATGTATGTTAAGTCTTTTTTCTATAAACCTAGTTGTCTCTAATGTTAGATTATACGTAACCGCTTCGCAAGCAACCATGTCTCTAGGACAGGTTTTCTCCAAGATAATACCTAGTCCCTCCCCTTTTTCCAATAGCTTCTTAACATATTGCGGATCCCATACATTCACTTGTTCACCGACATCATCCGTTCTCCTGATATAGCTTGGCATGGCTTTCCGGACGGCACGGTAGAATTCTATGGCATCCCATACCGTTGAAGCTAATACTGTTTCACGGGCTTTCTCTAATAATAGTTTGATATCTGATAACCGTTTACTCGTAGCCAAGATCATGCCTACCCCATATGATATAGGCATGATGAGAAGCAGTGAGCCTAGACACGTGTTTGAACCTGTAGAAATAAGAACTTTTTCGAGAGCTCTCCTTATGAGGTCAGCGAATAACGCCCGTGTTCTACGGTGATAATAGCCTCGACGTATACATCTAGTAATATATGGTTGCGCAATATTCGCTGTTAACACGAAGTCTTCGTATAACATGTTATTACGAATACCTGTAAATGGATGTACATTACCTGGTTTAAGAGCAAGTGCCTCTAATGCAAACGCAGACGAGATTAGGGAAGCTACGTACTCGATCTTCAAAGCAGAATCGCCAAATCATTATTTTCCAATACTACAGCTTCTTTAACTGTATCATAATACATTGATATGCCCGCTATTAGTCCTCCGCGTTTCCTTATCTCTTTCAATAATTCTCTGATCACCGGATCTATAGTATCGTTAGGCGTAAAGGCGTCAACCGATGGTATTCCTGCGATGAAAACCACTCCTGCATATATATTCTTCTCTAGTAATCCTACAATTTCCCAAAGATGCCTTCTGCCGCGAAGAGATGGAGCATCCGGGTACGACGCAATAGTGTGGTCTATTCTCTGGACAGCGCTCTTTATCTCAATGTACAATTCTCTATCTTGGCAGGAGAGCTCATAGTCTAACAGGCTTTCCCCTACTCTAGGGTTTCGACGTTTAACACTGCACCCTGTAAGAACGGGTAATAGTCCCTGTTCCAATGATTTTTCGAGCCCCTTCATCTGTATCCAGGTATCAATGAGAGCATATCTATGATCTCTTATAACAGGATCAGATACGGCGACCAATCTATACCTGGTTTTTCCTCCTCTTTTCTCTATACACCTTGCAGATACTCCTCTTTCCAGATAGCCCTTCAGCCTACCAGTATTATTGGTATGTGCCAGCGATTCTCTACCGTCAATCATTATCCTAACTACAAAACGGTTAACTCGTTCCAACACTGTGCATTCCAATGTTGGTAGGTATATGAGCTGGGCAGGTCTCAATAAAACCATCCAAGACTAAGAATGGATTTTAGGGAAAAAATCAGGCTTGCTTTAAGCCTTCTTCATATCCTTTCTCAAACGCTTTCTTGTTGAGCTCCGCTGCTTTTCCTCTGAATACTCTCTCCATGGCTTTAAGGAAGTGTTCTTTCTCGAACAGCTTCTTCAAGCCGTCATCGACGGCGTAGGCGAATCCCAGCATCACCATGTTGGCTGATATAACTGATCCTACTACTTCTTCGGAGAGCTTGTTGGCATCTACTATGTAGAGCTTTACTCCCGTCTCCTTTATCCTGCTGATCACCTGGTCGAGATCGGGATAGTCTGCCAGCGGGGGCGGCCATAGGAACTTGTTCATCGCTATCCTAGTGTTCTTATTGGCATATACTATTCTCCGCGCAGTCTCCAGGACTTCCATGCCTATTATTAGGTCAGCCGCACCTCGCGGTATTAATGGGGATTCGCCGTCTCCCAGCCTTATCTGGACTATTAGGCTTCCGCCTCTCTGTGATAATCCATGGGTCTCAGCTATTGTCGCGTCTATTCCTGCGAGTATAGCTGCATTACCAACTACTCTTCCAAGGGTTAGGAGGCCCTGGCCTCCAACACCTGTTACGAGTATATTATACCTGGTCATCCTTGTTTCACCCCCTTATTTCCAGGCTTCGAGCCAGTTTGGTGACCCTTCTTTAAACACCTCGATCGCCTTGAACGGACATACCTGAGCACATAGGCCGCATCCTACACATAGTTCCGGCAGGATCTTCGGCTTCTTAGCGCCTTTTGGCACCACGATGGCCGGGCAGGCTAGGAGCTTTACACATACCATGCATCCCGTACATTTGTCTTCGACTATGTGGTAAACCGGTAGCTTGATACCTTCTTTCCTTGCTTTACGCACTGCTTGGAGAGCACACTTCATCCTTGAGACGATCGCGACTTGTTCTCCCTCTTTATACTTCTTCAACGCCTCCGCAACTATGTTTATCGATTCCTTGACGTTCATCGGGTTGATCACATAGGTTTTGTAACCCATGGTCTCAAGCAGTTTCTCTATGGGCACCCTCACTGTGGGCTCTCCCATAGCTGTCAGGCCTGTGCCTGGGTGTGGCTGGTGCCCGGTCATAGCCGTGTACTGGTTGTCGAGAACCAGTATTACGGCGTGGCCCTTGTTGTATATGATGTTAACGCTCGGCGGGAGTCCTGCATGGTAGAACGTTGAGTCTCCGATGACGGCTATAACTGGTTCGTCGACTACTTTGCTGAGACCATGGGCTACGCCTATGCTTCCTCCCATTTCGAGGCTTGTCATTTGGGTGTAGAATGGTGGTTCATAACCTAGCGTATAGCATCCTATGTCTCCAGTGAATATAGGGTCTTTGAGGCCTGCCTTGTTCGCAGCGGTCTTTACGATGTAGTAGGTGTTCCTATGAGGACAGCCAGCACACATTACCGGCGGTCTAGCTGGGACCGGGGGCTCTAGGTGTAGCGGCTCTAATGGTTTCCAAGGCATTACAGGTTCTCTTCCCTCGAATGACAGTATTGATCTAGCGACACTGTCTAGGTCGAGCTCTCCATTGATCGGAACATAGTCCTTGCCATGGATCTTCGACTCGACACCGTTCTCATACGCTAGCTTCTTTACCTGCATCTCGAGAACAGGGTCTAGTTCTTCAACGACCAGTATCTCTTGCGATTCCTTGAGGACTTCAAGTATCGGCTTATAGGGTAATGGTACAGGAAGACTTACTTTAACAACCGTGTACTCGTCCTTCTTACCGAGTACTTCTAGAGCCTCCATTACGTGGCTGTAGGCTATGCCGCCAGCAATTATAGCTTTTTTCATACCGGGATTTATGATCTTTATGAACGGCTCTACTCCTTCTTCTTCAGCAACTCTTCTCCATACTTCCATCATTCTCTTCTTCTGTTTCCTGCCATGGGCTGGGACGAGCACCCATCGCTCTATGTCTCTGTCAAACCTGCCCTTACATTTCTTCTCGACCGGTATGTCTTCTTCGAATGTTACGGGCTGTCTTGTATGGCTGATACGTGTCGTCGACCTGAAGAGTACTGGGTGTTTGTACTTCTCGCTCAGCATATAGGCTGCTTTAACCAATCTATACGCGTCACGGGGGCTAGCGGGCTCTACTACAGGTATATGTGCATGCATCCCGTACCATCGGTTATCTTGTTCGTTCTGACTACTATGCTGTCCCGGATCATCTGCTGACACTATTACGAAGCCTGCGTTTACGCCCGCGTAAGCACTACTCATTAGTATGTCTGCCGCGACGTTAACTCCGACATGTTTCATCGTTGTTAGGCTCTTAACATAACTCATAGCCGCCGCGTAAGCGGCTTCGAAAGCTACTTTCTCGTTGGTGCTCCACTCAACATATATGCCGGCGTCTCTAGCTACTGCGGCGAGGGCTTCCATTATCTCTGTGCTAGGGGTTCCAGGGTATGCGGCTGCGAAGCATATACCTGCTTCTAGCGCTCCGCGCGCTATGGCTTCGTTCCCCATGAGTAGAACTGTGCTTCCCTTAGGTGATAGGAGGTCTTTGGAGGGAAAGGTTGATCACCCGGTCTCCATTCTATTATTTTTGTACATGTTTATTCAATTCGTTCCCACACATATATTTGTAAAAGGGATCTAGTGGGACGAGGGATTGTTCCAAGATAGACTTTATATATTAACAGTCCCACTAGTATATAGCGAGGTGAGAAAAGTATGCCCCGCGACAAGAAAATTGTTTACGAGGACGCAGAAGTAATCGTAGCCCTCGCACCAAGAGACGAAGAACTACCGGACATGGTACTAGAAACCATTAAGGAGAAAGGCCGTCCCATGATGTTCATCGAACTCGTCAAAGAATTCAGCGGCATAGCAGGCGAGGACAGGCTGAGAAGAGCGGTCAACCACCTGCTAGCACTAGGTAAACTAGTAGAGTTCCCCGATGGAAGCCTAGGCCTGCCAGGAATGAAGTATGTCCCGAGAAGAACCAAGCGTAGAAGAAGGAGAAGAATGCCTAGGCTAATGACTGACATTGTTGGCGAGGAGAAAGTCTATTACAGACCACCTATGCAGTGATTTTTCCGCTGACGCAAAAGAACTCCTAAGCGCCCTACGCTATCCCTGCCACTATTCTAGCGACATACACAAGAAACTATAACTTGGTAGACCTACAGTTTATCTCATCACTTTTTATTATAACCCCATACCTTTCCTGAAGTTCACAGAGGAAGTCCTCAGGAATAATAGCAACTGCTCCACGGCTTGTTACTAGTTTATAGGCTTTGGGCAGTAGTTTAGATATTGTTGCTTCTTCCACAATCCAGTCAACATAGACTGGCGTTCTTGTTGTTCTGACAAAACCTCTCTGACGCTTAAAACCATACTTATCAGTATATATCTCTCCAAGTCTTTTTCCATCAGTACATTTACCAGTATTATCGCATTTCAAGAACTCATCGGTTAAGCCCTTATTCAATATTTCATCGAGTATTTTACCAGTCGGAATAATATTGGATAC
>JAMOVL010000011.1 GCA_027067785.1 Desulfurococcales archaeon
TTACTTCTCCTCTAACGGGTATTCTCCTCCTATCAATCACTATTGTTACATCGTTAGCTCTACTCCATTCATCCAGTATAGCTGCTAGCCCTCCCCTCGTCGGGTCACGTGCTCCTGTTATGTACTTCCTATACTTCTTTATCACTGGTAGAACAGTCTTTACTAGAGGTTTGGAATCGCTTCTTAGACCAGTATTCTCGTCCAGTATCCCTAGTCTCGCTGCGAGTATTGCGGCTCCATGCTCGGCGATCGGCCCGGTAACAATTATCTTGTCGCCGGGCTCGGGCTTATCGATTAAGGGGTTCTCCGATAATCCTATACCGGTACATGATATAATGATCTTGTCTATCTTCCCCCTCGGCATAACCTTGAAGTCTCCGCCTATCAGTGCGACATTGTTTTCTCGTAGTACGCTTATCATGCTCTCAACTATTTTCTCTAGAACTTCCTTCTCCAGTCCCTCCTCGACTATGATCATATCCATGAATGCTATGGGTTCGGCCGCCATCATGACAAGGTCGTTGAGGACTCCCGACGCTGCTAGATGCCCGATGTCTCCGCCTGGAAAGAATATGGGGTCTATCGTGAAGCCGTCGCTGGCCAGAACTATTGAGCGTCCATCAATCTTGAGGGTTGAACCGTCGTCGAGAACATCTAGACCATATCCATTCAGGGCTCTTCGTAGGTTGGGCGGTGTCTTCTTAACAATTAGGTTCTCGATGATCTCAGCCATTTCTTTGCCGCCGGCTCCATGAATAATCGTTATCTTATCGTTCACTAAAGGTCACCGGTTTATCACTTAGGATTATATGGTCTAAATACTGTATTTCTGAAAAACTGTTTATCTATACATAACATAATATCTTGGTGTTTCACTGTGTTTTCTTTCTGTGTACATGTGTTGTTATAGCCATTATGATCGATAAGGCAACTATTATGGCGAGGATGCCGCCGATTACTTCTCCCTCTGTGAAGGGCGACTTGTTTGTTGTAGGGCATATTGCTTCGTACTTGAGGGTTAGGTTTTCGTGATCATTTATTATGATGTGAACATTGTACTGGCCCGATAGAATGTTATCGAACATCACATGAAGATATATTTTCTTTGTCTCGTTCTCGCTGGGTATTCCATAACCGTAAAAATAGAAGGATATGTAGATGTCTTTGCCTACCCTCCAGTGTTTCAGGTCTACGATGTCGTATCTACTATAATGTGTTGTAAGCTCTACTGTTACACCAAGTTTTTTCTCTAGGCAGCTATACTGGAAGCTTGGAACAATCGATGAAGGATATACTTCGTAGTATCTCCTAGTACTTACTGCTTTGAATATCTCTACTACTAGGTCGCCTGCTAGATGCGGCATTACGGGTATTGAGAGCGTGAATTGTTTCTCGGGCGATGTAATGGTCTCTGTTATAGTGTATCCTAGTTGTTCTCCCTCTGGCGTGTTGAGAGATATTGATACTTTATGGTCTGTGAGGTTCTCGAAGATTATTTTTATCGATGCACTATAGTTTGCCAGGTATGATTGCCCGTTTATCCTATGGATCGAGACTGGAAGAACTATTATAGTTCTATTGCCATTGTAGTGGGCGGTGTAATAATATGTTATTCTAAGCGTGTTAGTGCCTGTCCTGAGATTACTCAGTACTACCTTGTAGATTGGTAGTGCTATTTTTCCGGCAACGTATTCTCGTCCCGTGATAACTGGTTCGATCGTCTTGTTGTTCAAGGTTATGCTTATTGTTGAAGCACTGGGTGCTTGGGCAGGTATCATTATCGTTTGTTGTTGAGTGGTCGTGGAGTATATAGTGTATGTTATTACTGTGTAGACTTTCAAGTAATCGTCTTTACCCGTTATTGTCAGTGTGGCGTCTTCGTGTAGAATGTTTATTGGGGGTGGTGTGTCTTGTGCATATACCTGTGTGTCATGGAGGATGAAGGATTGTATGATTATTCCTATGATAAGCAGTATTAATACATGTGTATAAGGTCTTGTAAGCATTTCGGGCTTCCACCAATACCTGTATAGGGGTCTATTGATAATTTGTTGTTATCCTTATATATACTATTATCAAGTCTTATTGCTAGTAGATATTTCCCTTAACGCTTCATTGATTATTTCTGCTAAGAAACCTATTGATCTCTTAACGGGATCCGAGATCTCTATACCTATATCAAGGCTGGACGCTATGATCGCTACTACATAGACTTGCTCAACACTGGTCTCGGCCTCGAGGATTTTGAGAATAAGCCTGATAGGTATGTTATGTGTTGTCGCAAGCGTGAAAGCGTCACGTACATTCTCTATGGTCGTCACAACTATTGTTCCTGGAGACATGTTTTCGGCATAGCCTGCATCAACTATTATCAGTCCTTTTGGGTCAGCGTGTTTTATATCTTCAATACATGTCTCTAATCCATACTCGCAGTAGATTAATCGTTCCGCACCATTATCTTTATCCAGCAGTTCGTAGAGTATGAGGGCGGCTCTATCATCTGATCGTAGTGGTGAGCCCACGAACGCAATAATATAGTTGTCAATGAGTTTTTCCTTGAAAAAGCCTAGTAGTTCTTCTCTGCCTGGATTTATCATTGTGCTGGTCATTATTTCTCATCTTTGATACGATGTTCTAGGATGAAGTATTGTTTTCTATGGAATATAGTGTGTTTTCCGATAATGTGTTTTCTCATATAGCGTCAATCTATCGTGGAGAAGAGATCATAATAGGGAAACGTGTTTGTTGTTTAAAAAAGGTGTTATTTTGGAGTGTTTACGGCGCGCTTTAGCAGGTCTTCCCAGACCATGTCCACGTATTCCTGGAACTTCTTGAGTAGTTCTCTGTTCTCCGGTTTTAGTAGGTGCTTGAATCTGCCCTGTACTTCAACGAATTTCTCTATGGGCTGCTTGAGGCTTGGGTTTCTAGCGATAGCGAGGCTCCTGTCGGTCAGCATATATCCTGTCTCTGGCGTCCACTCCCAGAGCGGGAAGTAGCATGTATCTACCGCTCTCCTGGCGATCTCGATTGCTAGTTCGGTGCCATGTCTCCATCCACGGTCACATGGGCTTAGCGCGTGGATGAATGCTGGGCCGTCAACCTCTATTCCTTTCCTGACTTTCTTCATGAGGTCTAGCCAGTGGGCTGGGGTTGCTGTTGCCACGTATGGTATGCGGTGCGCGACCATTATGTCCGCTATGGGTTTCTTTGCCTGCTGTTTGCCGGGTATGACTTTTCCTACGGGGCTGGTCGTTGTCCATGCGAATGGCGGTGTTCCACCGCTTCTCTGTATACCGGTGTTCATGTATGCCTCGTTGTCGTACAGGATGTATAGGAAGTCGTGGCCACGCTCAGCTGCTCCGCTGAGGGCCTGGAATCCGATGTCGAATGTTCCTCCGTCTCCTCCGAAGATCACTACGTCGACGTGGTCGTAGGGTAGTCTGCCTGTCTTCTTCAGTGCTTTGATGGCTGCTTCTACTCCGCTGCCTGTTGAGGCGGCGTTCTCGAAGGCATTGTGTATCCATGGGACTGCCCAGCTGGTGTACGGGAAGATCGTGGTTGCTACTTCTAGACAGCCCGTTGCGTTAACCACTATTGTTGGGCCTCTGAACGCGAAGCTGGCGAGCTTGACTATGATGGGGGCTGCACATCCGGCACATAGTCTGTGGCCGGGTAGTAGTGCTGGTCTCTTCTGCTCTGCTAGCTGTCTGGGGTTCAGTATTAGTGGTAGTTCTCCTTTCCAGCCAGGCTCGAAGATCCAGAGCTTATAGGCGGGCTCGCCCTTCTTGATCGGGACCTGGGGTAGGGTCTGTTTGGGCATTTCTCATTACACCTCCTCTTTACTCCCTTACACCTAGGAATTTGAGTCTCTCCTTCACCTCTCCTGTCTTGGCTATCTCGAGGAGCTCCATGAACATCTTCTCGATCATCTCTGGCGGTGCATCCCTACCTCCTAGTCCGTAGACGTAGTTGACTAGTAGTGGTCTCTCCTTCAAATCGTATAGCGCGGTGTTTATGTCTAGGAAGCTCGGGCCGTAGCTTCCGAAGCTTATGCCGCGGTCCATTACTCCTACTACTTTTACGCCTTTCAGCATCTCTGCTAGCTCTTTATGCGGGAACGGCCTGAACAGCCTTATCCTGATCGTTCCTACCTTGTATCCTCTGCTTCTCAGCTTCTTGACTATGTGTCTTACTGTTCCTCCAGTGCTTCCCAGAACGGTTACGACTACGTCTGCGTCTTCTACTCCGTAAGGTACTAGTACGCCATCACCGTACTTTCTGCCTGTTAGCTCATACCATTTCTCGTTTACTTCTCTAACAACTTCTGGTACGCGCTTCATTGCCTCGATCTGGTGCATTTTGTGCTCGAAGTAGTAGTCGTATAGGTCTAGTGGTCCGAAGCTCAATGGTCTGGCAGGATTGAGTATCAGTGGTACTTCTTCGTCGAAGTAGTCTACCTTTACCTTGGGGTATGTCTTCCTGTAGCCGCCTAGGAACTTGTGTACTTCCTCGTCGGGTAGCATCCTGATGTTCTCGAGTGTGTGGCTTAGGAAGAATCCGTCGAGGTTGACGGCTACTGGTAGGAGTACTCTCTCGTCCTCTGCGATCTTGAACGCCTGTATTGTTGTGTCATAGGCTTCCTGTACGTTCTCGACGAAGATCTGTACCCATCCGCTGTCTCTCATGCCGTAGGCGTCGCTGTGGTCGTTGTGTATGTTGATAGGTGCTGATAATGCACGGTTTGCTACAGCAAGTACTATTGGGAGCCTGAGGCTTGCAGCGATGTAGAGTATCTCCCACATCAGGGCTAGTCCGTTGGCTGCTGTTGCGGTGAACGCTCTCGCGCCGGCTGCTGCGGCGCCTACACATGCGCTCATGGCGCTGTGCTCGCTCTCGACGGGTACGAACTCTGTGTGTACTTCTCCGTCTGCGACGAACTCGGAGAACTTCTCCACTATTATGGTCTGTGGTGTGATCGGGTATGCGGCGACCACGTCTACTAGGCTCTGCTTGGCCGCGTAGGCGACTGCTTCGTCACCGTTAACGGTCATGAGGATTTGTTTCTCAGGGGGGATCTTGGGGGTTTTAACTGCTTCAGTCATACATGTACACCTCCGGGGAGGTTTACTCTGTAGGTTCGGGCTCCATTGTTATTGCTTTGACCGGGCACTCGTGAGCACAGAGGCCACAGCCCTTACAATAGTCATAATTGATCAGTATTTTCTCGCCGTCCCAGATCACGGCCATGTCCGGGCAGTAGATCCAGCACAGCATACATTTAACGCACTTGTTATGATCTACGACAGGCCTTAGTGCTCTCCAATCACCTGTCTTATAGTCGGTCGACAGCCTGAAGGGTATAGCTCCGATCGGGAGTTCTTTATAACCACGTAGTTCGGCCATCGGGTTACACCTCCTGGGCTAATTCATAAGCTTTCTTTACGAGCTCGATGTTCTTCTCGGCTAGTGGGCCTGGGAACCTCTTCTTTATGGCTTCTTCTAGACCCTCCCAGCTTACTAGTTTTGAGGCCTTGAGGAGGGCGCCGATCATTGCTGTGTTGGTGATCGGTCTCTTGAGAATGTCTAGCGCTAGCTTTGTAGCGGGTGTTATGAATACCTTGTATTCCCCCTTACTAATACCTATATTATTATATAGTTTCTCGGCGTCTCCCTCGTAGTTGACAACGATTATGCCGCCCTTCTTGAGGCCCTGTGTAACGTTCACATTCTTAAGTAGAGTAGGATCTAGCACCACAACGATGTCGGGCTCATAGACCATACTGTGGATCTCAATGGGCTCCTCGCTAATCCTCGTAAACGCTAGGACTGGCGCACCGCTTCTCTCTGGGCCGAATGCCGGGAAGCTCTGTACATGCTTGCCATCGATAGCCGCAGCCATTGCGAGAATGTTTGATGCAGTCCAGGCACCCTGGCCTCCTCGGCCGTGCCAACGAACTTCAATCAAGGCCATATCCGATCATCTCCATTAAACCATGTCTGAACAGGATTACAGAGGTCTGTTACCCTACTCACTCCGAGATTATAAATCTCATAAAATAAAAACTGTTCTTTTCATGAATAATTGTTTCCAATGATTACAATGTTACAATTTTACAGAAGTATTATAGTTTTTCATAACTACACCAAATACAATTCTTATAATCAGTTATACGTTTTAGACTTTGAATACTTTAGCTCATATGAAATAATATTTATTTATTTAATTAAACATTTTAAAATTAACTATCAAACAAAATATTTAAGTCAAGGAAAAATATAATAAATTAATTGAACCCACACAAGAGGGATAATTATGAAGGTAGAGAAAGCGGTTTCAAAAGTTGCAGCCTATATAATTATCGCTGTAATTATTACAGCGTTAGTAACCGGTTCGGCAGTCTACTTAGCGACACGAGGACAGGTACACACGGTAACAACAACCTATACATATACAAAAACCGTGCCGCAGACTCAGACAGGTACATCTACCCAGACAACGACACAATCACCAACAGGTCCCACGATAACGTTGATGGTTTATGGCCCATGGGCAGGTGATGAGGCAAAATATTTCCAGGCGGTAATCAACGCCTATGAAAGACTACATCCTAATATTAAGATAAAGTATGTGACAATGAGAGCCGAAGACCTAGCCGCAGCTATGCCGATCCAGTTTGCCGCACACACCTCTCCTGCCGATGTAGTATTTACTCCATGGGCTTGGTGGATCGTGAAGATGGCTGAGAAAGGCTATGTTGAAGACTTATCCAATGTGGTAAACGCTAACGAGTACATACCAAGCATTGTAAAGAAGGTTGAATGGAACGGTAAGCTCTGGGCTGCACCATTCACGATGTGGCTAAAGCCAGGATTCTGGTACAGGAAGTCATTCTTCGAGAAATACGGGCTGCAGCCTCCGAAGACCTGGCAGGACTTCCTCAACCTACTTAACAAACTTAAGAAGATACCGGGTATAAAGCATCCAATAGTCTCGGGCGATAGTACTGGATGGCCTCTCAGCGACATAGTCGAGCACTTCATAATAACGTTCGGCGGCCCACAGCTACAGCTTGACCTAATATCCGGAAAAGTCAAGTTTAACGACCCTAAGGTCAAGGAAATATTCGAGAAATACCTCATACCCCTAATCAAGAACGGAGACTTCAGTCCCCCGGTAGAATGGACAACAGCTGTACAGCTATGGTGGGACGAGAAATACGGGCTATACTTCATGGGTACATGGATAACAGGTATGGTCAAAGACCCTAATGACCTAGCATTCTTCACGCTGCCTGGCTGTAGAGGAATTGTAGGAGGTGCGGACTACGCCTTCGTACCAAAGTTCGCGCCACACATGCAGCAGGCTCTAGACTTCATAAAGTTCGTTGCGACAAAGGGACAGGAGATCCACGCCGCGCAGCCATCAGGTAAGATACCGACATGGCTAAAGGCTGATCCTAACAAGATCTGGGGTCCGATGAAACAGGTGTATATGACGGTCAAGGAGAAAGGACTACAGATACTACCAGATCTTGACGACAGCGTCGGTGGTGATTGGCAGAAACTCTTCTGGGACCAGCTGAAACTACTATGGGTAGAGCCCGACAAGCTAGACCAAGTACTGAACACATTAGCACAGCACTTCCCATATAAAGAGACGCAAACATCATCCTAATTTTTTAAATAAAAATCAAACTGCATTGATTTTTTCCAATATATTTGAAAAACTCATATGTTTAAAATGTTTGAATAGGTGTAGAAAATGAGCACCGAGATAAAAATAAAGAAAAGATACCTGGCAATGTTTTTAATCCCCGGATTTATACTTGTAGCCATATTCGTAATAGGCCCAATAATAGGCACGTTTATCATTAGTTTTGAAACACCGAACGGTTTCGGTTTATCCAATTATTACGACGTGATCACCGAGACTTCCCCCACGAAAGCACTGGTTTTGTTGAACGATATGCCTAGACCACCGCCATGGGGAGCGCTTATACATAACCTTGTCTGGACAGCGATACACTTGCCAGCAACAACATTTCTCGGCTTACTACTAGCTTATCTGCTTAGAAGAGTTTATGGCAGGTCCATTGTGAAATCAATCATGTTCATAGGAATGGTAATCCCGATGGTTGTAGGTGGTTTAATCATAAGGTTTATGTTCGATAAATATATTGGAATAGTGCCAAATCTATGTGGTCTAATAGGTTTAACGGGACTAGATAAAACATGGACTTCTTACCCAGACACGGCCTTGATAGCCCTTATAATCGGTTCGATCTGGCTATGGACGGGGTTCAGCCTCACAATACATGCTGCAGCAATAGATTCTCTTCCAAAAACCTATATTGAAGCCGCGAAAATAGATGGTGCAAGCGACTGGCAGATATTCTGGAAAATCATTGTCCCCTCAGTTAGGGCGGCAACCCTGACGGTAATAGTTATGACAATGCTATGGGATCTCAAGATATTCGATATTGTCTATGCCGCTACGAAGGGCGGTCCAGGAGGTGCTTCAACTGTACTAGCCTTTGTTATGTGGTTGTACTTCGCCCTCGATCTCGCCTATGGTAAAGCAGCCGCTGTTGCTGTGATATTGACACTACTAACCCTAATCCCTGCAGCAATCTATATTAGGCAGGTGATGAAGCGTGGTTAGCCTATACTATAGGGTCAGGAGAATAAGGCTTTCAACAATTATCATTAATATCGTAGTCTGGTTCATAGCAATTCTATGGCTACTGCCATTCATAGGTCTCTTCATGGTTTCGGTAAGACCTTACAGTGAAGTAGTACTACAGGGCTGGTGGACGATTCTTGGAGGCCATTATACCCTAAATAACTACATACAGGTATTGACCAATCCAATGTACGATCTCTTAAGAGGATATATGAACTCACTAACAATAGCTATCCCGAGTACTTTCATACCACTAATACTAGCGGCCATGATAGCGTATGGCTTTTCGAGATTCAGCTTCACAGCTAAGAATGTATTATTCATACTCATATTACTGATAATGGCGGTTCCACAGCAAACAATGGTCATACCGATGTTCTTCATGCTCAAAGCAATGGGATTGCTTAACAAGCTAATAGGACTAATACTGGTTCACAGCTCATGGGGAATAGCTTGGATAGCGTTCTTCATGCGTAACTATTTCAACATGATGCCAAGAGAGATCGAAGAAGCGGCCAGGGTAGATGGAGCTGGATGGGCAACCATATTCTTCAGAATAGTCCTCCCAGTAAGCCTGCCAGCCCTCGCTAGTGCTGCGGCGATACAGTTCACATGGGTATGGAGCGACTTCTTCTTCGCACTAATGTTTATCTATAGCCCTGAAAAAATGGTGATCACCCAGAAAGTAGTGACTATAAAAGGCCAGTTCTACGTGGATTGGGGGCTTCTCAGCGCGGGATCAATACTGACAATGCTTGTACCCCTACTAGTCTATGCTGCCCTGCAGAAATACTATCTGAGAGGTATGGTGGGTTGGGCTTCTGGAAAAGGATGATTTTTCGGAATAAATCTTTTCCATGGTGATAAGAAATGGCGAGTGTAAGGCTCGAATCGGTCGTTAAAAAATTCGGAAAAGTCATAGCAGTAAACAATGTAAGCCTCGAAGTAAAAGACGGCGAGTTTTTCATACTACTGGGGCCGTCGGGTTGCGGCAAGACAACCACCCTAAGACTAATAGCAGGACTAGAATACCCTGATAGCGGACGCATATACATCGATGACAAAGACGTAACGTTCCTCGAGCCCAAAGACAGAGATGTAGCTATGGTGTTCCAGAACTACGCTCTATACCCCCACATGACAGTATTCCAGAACATTGCTTTCCCACTACTACTAAAAAGGAAGAAGCTAGGCTTAACAAAAGAAGATATCAAAAAGAGAGTCCTAGAAGTAGCCAGGCTTTTAAGAATAGAGGAATTACTCCATAGAAAACCAGGCCAACTATCAGGTGGTCAGCAGCAGAGAGTAGCATTGGCGAGAGCATTAATCCGTAGACCAAAAGTATGGTTAATGGACGAGCCACTAAGTAACCTAGACGCCCTCCTAAGACTAGCGATGAGAGCAGAGCTTAAAAGGCTGCAGAAAGAACTGGGAATAACCACTATCTACGTTACACACGACCAAGCAGAAGCACTATCAATGGCGGACAGAATAGCAGTGATGAATAAAGGGAAAGTAATACAAGTAGGCACACCAGACGAAGTATATCTAAAACCGAAACATGTCTTCGTAGGTACATTCATAGGAGCGCCCCCAATGAATGTGATCGAGTGCAGAATCGAGGAGCAAGACGGAAAATACCTGCTACAATGCCCTGGCTTCACCCGCGAGATCCCTCAGGAAATAATGGCTTCAAAACTAGTAAAGACAAAGGAGATCATACTAGGCATCAGGCCGGAATTCATCGAGGTAATCGAATCCCCCGCCCCAGACACGATCAAAGGCAAAATACTAGTAGTCGAGCCGCTGGGCTCAGAAACAATATTGAACATTAACATAAATCCCGAAAACGAAGAGACGATAATAAAGGTAAAATTACCGAAGATAACCAAGAAATTCAGACCGGGAGAAACAGTGTTCCTAAAGATTGATTGGAGCAAAGTATCAATCTTCGATAAAACCACAGGATTTCTTCTTGAATAACCCGTAATATTATTAATTTTGTAATAGCTCTTCAACTAGCTTTATTGCAGTTAGTTTGACAGCTTCTCTGCTTGAGTATTTCGGTGTCCATCCTTTCTTCTTGATCTTATCTATGCTCAGCCTCATGAACTTGACGTCTCCGGGCCATCCACGCCCGTCTTTTGTCCCGCCTGTGAACACGTATTCTGGTCTAAGCCCCATAGCTTCGGCGACTATGTCAGCGATTTCTTTCACCGTTATCCAGTCCTCGTTTCCGATATTGTAGACGTCATAGGCTCCATCTATGTGGTGTGCCGCGAAAAGTGTCGCATCTATAGCATCTGTTATGTAGAGATAGCTTTTCCTCTGGGTCCCGTCACCCAGTATCTCTAGTTTCTCAGGGTTTTTCTTGAGCTTCATGATGAAATCATAGATCACTCCATGCCTTAGCCTTGGACCCACGATGTTAGCGTATCTAAGGGATACTGCTTTGAAGCCGTATAGGTGAGCATATGAGCAGATCAGGGCTTCGCATCCCGCCTTGCTCGCACCATAGACGCTTATAGGTCTTATCTCATGAGACTCGGGTGTCGGTATAATTTTAGCGTCGCCATATACAGTGCTTGAACTTGCGAAAACGAATAATTCGACCGATCCAGCCTTTCTAGCGGCTTCGAGGAGATTAAATGTTGCATAAAGGTTTTCCTTGAAGTGTATTTCAGGCTCTGTAACACTTAGTTTGACCTCGGGGTTGGCTGCAAAATGAAATATTGCATCAATGTCTTTCACGCCTTTCACAGCATCGTCGAAGTTTTTCAGGTCTCCCTTAATGAACTCGAAATTGGGATTGTCAAGGTGTCTTGAGATATATTTTAGATCACCACTGCTTAGATTATCTATCACTCGTACAATGTATCCTTCATCCATAAGTCTATCCACCAGATGGCTGCCTATGAATCCAGCTCCACCAGTTACGAGTATCCTATTCAAAACTACCACCAGCTCCACAGATAATGGGTTGTCTATGTTATTATGTTTAATATAATTAGTAATTAACGTATTCTACACCGTTACAGTAGAAGATTTAATCAAACAATATAAGGATGAATTAGATAGTTTAATTTGTCAGCACCGTGTAGATTTAATTCTCTCAATCAAAAATAATAAGCTCTAGCCAGTAGAGGTGCGGCATACAGTGTACTATGTAATAATACCCACCTACAACGAGATAGATAACATCGAAGAACTAATAACAAGGCTTACGAAAGCACTGTCTCCTCTCAATATTGACTACAGGATACTCGTTATAGACGATAATAGTCCCGATGGGACATGGAAGAAAGTACAAGAAATAATGCAACGAGACAAACATGTCGAACTAATTATTAGGGAGAAAAAAGAAGGCATAGGAGCAGCGATAAAGCATGGGATGAAACACATTCTTGAGAACACAGATGCAGAATACATTGTAACAATGGATGCAGACCTAAGCCATACACCCGAAGACCTTGCAGAAATGGTTAAGCATAGTAGATCAGCGGATCTAGTCCAGGCAAGCAGATACATTAGCGGTGGAAAGATCATAGGATGGGGGCCGCACAGAAAACTCATAAGCTGGGGCGCAAACGCACTCGTCAGAATACTATATCGTACAGGCCTCCACGAGCATACCACTAATTATAGAATATACAGGAGATGGCTAGCCCAGAAAATAGTCGATTACACGAGGTCAAGAGGATACGAATGGGTCATAGAAGCTCTCCTAGTATCAATAGCTTGTGGCGCCAAAATAGTCGAGGTGCCAACAACTTTTGTTAACAGGGTTAAAGGGAAGAGCAAGCTCGGAGTAAAAGATATTCTCGGCTGGTTCAAGTATATCGTAGCGTTCAGGAAACAATTCAATATAATCAGAAACACGTGTAGAGAGAGTGCCAGGACATCTTGAGAAAGATAAGCTCTACCCGTAAGAGGAAAATATTCTCAGAACTAGTACCGAGGATCTACTGGTCAGTAGATCTTGGCGTACCTGTTTTTGAGAAAAACACCGAGAGATACGGCCGCCTCAAGAAACTCAAGCTCGTACCCCCAGGAGATGTTAGGCCAACGTTCCAGAAAGATGTCGAGAAGATCTACAGAGTCATAAAGGAGCAGTATTCAAAGGAATATGCTGACAGGCTTTTCTCGAAGGAACCATTAACTCTCCTTAACCGTGTCCAAGCAATAGATATGGCTGACGAAGTAATAGTGTCAGGGTATAGCATAGGGATAAGAGAATATGATTTTCTGAGAAAGAAATGGATATTCAAACCAATGTATTACGGATTAAGACTATACATCGATGAAGAGCTCGGCCCCTATATCAAAGCACTCAAGCCATTGAATCCGGACACCTACCTATATCCCGGAGACTATATGGGAAAGCCACCAGAGAATACCAGATGGGTTCCAATAAAAGGAAGGGAGAAATGGGTTTACGGGCTAGGCAAGAAGGCCGGGAGAAAAATACTCGTGGTCAAGAAATGGAGGATCAGTGGAAGACTAGGATATAATCCAAGGAGGGCAACCCTCGATGATGCTGCCAGGCATAACCTGGATCATCTAGAGGAGAGAGGAGGCGAGGCCGTTGATTTCCTCAGAGAAATAATCAGTCTTGGACTGGGCCACCCAGTGGTTAGTCTGAGCGGCGGTAAAGACAGTGGAGTAACAGCTTATCTTGCCGGGAAGGCAGATGTTAAGGAAGCTGTATTCATAGATACGGGTCTAGAGCTACCCGAGACAATAGAGACCGCTATTAAAACAGCTGAGAAAGCCGGGCTAGACCTAACCATACTTCAAGCCAGGGACAAATTCTGGAGAGCCCTTAGGATCTAT
>JAMOVL010000012.1 GCA_027067785.1 Desulfurococcales archaeon
CTCAAACACTACGGCAATCATAAAGAATCCGTCAATAGACTTAATGGTTGTTATACCGAAAGGATTTGCTGAAAATGCGACCAGCCTCACCCGTGTAGCCAGAATAGAGATCTACAGGAAGGCAGGGCTACAGACGACAAGCAGAGTTGAAGGCCTCATATTCAGTATCGTCAATTGGTTCTCCGATCAGCTAAGCAAGGAGAAGATCATGGCTCTCGCAAGGCTTGCAGGAGTCAATGCTACTGTCGATGCGCTCCGCAACCCAATAGTGTACACGACAATGCTTGTCAGCATATCGGGAACACCTGTGAACACTGCTTTCCAGATAAGAATAACCATATCCAGGTTCCTCGTGCTAGCACTCAGCTTCGTCGTAACACCTGCTGCATCATACGTTATAGACGGCATCATAGGCGAGAGGGAAAGAAAGACTATGGAGCTCCTCCTCTCGCACCCCGTGAAGCCGTCAACAATAATAAACGCAAAGGTGATCGCAGCGACTATTCTAGGGCTCATAACAGCTGTTGCAGACGCATTTGGTCTCCTGATCTATATATCCCTCTCGGCTCTAACATATGGGTCACAGGCTCCCTTCCTAGTAGATCCCTGGCTCCTCCTAGTTCACAGCATAACAGCATTCTTCACCATACTCGTAACAGTAGCTATAAGCCTCCCCTTCATTACCAGGACCAAGGGTATTAGGAGCGCATCTAATATTATGAGCATAGTCACCATGATGGCCGTCGTGTTCTTCTTTACAGCCCTCTTCGTCGACTATATGAGGCTTCCAACATACATACTAGCACCCCTCTACATTATCCCCTATGTACACAGCATACTCGCTATACAGACATATGTTATAGGGTACCCGTTCCAAGCATTCCTACACATACTTTTCCTCGCGATCACAAGCACAGTAATACTATACCTGACAACAAAGACACTCAACACAGAAAAACTCCTAATGACAAAATAAAGTTCAACATGGATGATGAGCCCAGGAGAGCCGAGCAATATGCGATGAAGTGTTCAGCCTTGGCTGACATCAACCAATACGCTGTAAGAGAAAAGACCTCTATGAGTCATCCTATCGAAGAATAGAAAGACAGATATAGGATTTATAGGCCAAATCCTAGATGGCCCAGATAAATACATGGTGTATATAGTGGACGAAATACTGGATAATAAGCAAAAAATATTAGGATGGCTCGCCGAAAAACATTGGTGGCCATATAGGAACGCCGGTCTAGAAGAACTCTCGGTAGAAGAGCTATTTTCGACCGATAAGATCCACGTCCTAATAATAATGGATGGCAAAAATAACAACACAATAGTCCCTCTGGTAATAGAGAGCACGAAGCCTAGCATGGCCAGCGATTATCTGAAAATAAACAACAAGTACGTCTATGAAGCAGAATACATGCCGAACTACTGGGACGAAATAGGCGGGTTCTGCCGAGTGAAACAATACATGAAAATACATGGGAAAACAGTAAGAACACAGTTACTAACACGAGAATCAACACATATTATCATACTGCATGAGCTCAGCACTGGTGATAAACTAGTTGTAAAAGGATACAGGAGGTTACCGCCAATCAGTATAGAGGAAAAATACTATGAAGTATTGCTGAACACAGGATACCGTTTTGCCCCGAAACCACTGGTCTCAATAAGCTATGAAAACACGCCTATAGGCATAGTTATCGAGTACATAGACAATGTCGGTGACGCTACACAGCCGTTCAGAGAATCATTCAGGGAGAAGACGGGGAAGGCCTCCCTAAAACTTGGATTAGCAGCAAAACTTGGATCACAGATCTCAGGTCTACACATATCGTTGAACAAATCACCCGGAGAATTTAGTGGAAAAGAAATCATTGGCCAAGAAGACATTGATAGATGGAGCAAAAGAATTGATAAAAGATATAGTGAAGCGTTAGATCTCCTCCAGAGACTCGTGGACAATGCGGACGGCAAAAGAATAATAGCAAGATACGAGAAATGGTTGAATCACTTAGATCTTCTAAGGGAGAAAGTCGAAAAAGCAATATCATCACTTCAACTATATCTAGACTCCTATAAAATAAGGACTCATCAGGACCTGCATCTCCTCCAAATACTCTACGGAAGCGATAAGAACTTCTACTTTATCGATTTCGAAGGAGAGCCCGGTCGAACAAGAGATGAACTACTGGAAAAAGAACCGCCACTACGGGACATCGCTGTAATGATAAGGAGTTTCCAGTACCTATCCTATGATCTCTATAAGTCAAAGTACAATCTATCACGAAACGTTACTTCGGGAAGGCTTCTAAGAAACGACCCACTGTGGGACTGGAGAATGAGGCACTCGTTGAGCATGCTTCTAAGCTACTTATCAGGTTCAATTAGTACTGGTATACATGGAATACAGAGAGAGATATTGCTGACAAGATATAACGATCTATTATATCCATGGCTTATTGACAGGGGGCTCTATGAAGTAATATATGAGGCAAACTATGATCCCGACAGGATCCCAATACCCCTGATCGGCTTGATCAATCCAAGTATACCTATAAATCTATAAGGACTCTTCATTTCTATCCTTTCGTACTAGAAATTTGACTATATAATATACAGTCTCAAAAATACAATTAGGGCAGTAATATCCCGGTATAGATACAACGTGGTGAATCATTTATAATGATGCTGAAACCGCTTACGGCTGCAGTACTAGTGATATTGTTGGTATCTGCGCTCATACCACAGACCATGTCTGACCCCCTTAATACTCCGGAGGAATATTTTGATATAAAAATACCTGTAAACGCTAAGTATCTTGGTGGAAGCATTATTGAGATAGAGGTTCGCTTCGATTTTGTCAACAAGCTTAATGAACCTGTTCATATTAGAATACTCGACCTGCCCTGTATCTCTTTGATATATTCTAATACCACCAACAATCTGAAAATAGCTTGTAAGTCCAAGATAATGATCGCCGGAGCTAATAGTGTTACAACATATGCGACTGCCAGGCTCTATATACTAATAAGTAATGTTCCGGGTAAACTGATCATATATGGTGGATTAGTGGAAGTTTTGCTTGGAAATAAGTGCCTTGCAAACCTAACAAAAACAATATCGTATAATATCAGTACAGCATCCTCTAGAATGATCTTTAATAATATAATTAATAATACAAGTAGAAATAGTAGAGTCGTCCAGCCAGTAATGGATTATAGAGAGATACTGTATAGGTTACGCACGCCCAATCCTTCACTGTTACAGACGACAACTATATCTCCTTCACCACAAATATATATACT
>JAMOVL010000013.1 GCA_027067785.1 Desulfurococcales archaeon
GGAATATGTACTGCCGAAGAACTGGGCAAGGTAGTCGATAACGATACGGCCGCAGTATATATCGAAAACCCCAATTTCTTCGGGATCATAGAGGAGGAAATACAGGAAATAGCCGATATAACACACAAGGCCGGCGCCCTCTACGTGATAGGCGTGGAGCCCTTATCACTAGGGCTAATCAAGCCCCCCGGACAGCTCGGCGCAGACATAGCTGTCGGCGAGGGCCAGCCTTTAGGCCTAGGGCTGAACTATGGCGGCCCATACCTCGGTATCTTCGCGATAAAATACGATATGAAGCTGTTGAGGCAGATGCCGGGGAGACTCATAGGTCTAACCACAACCATTGATGGGGAAGACAGGGCTTTTGCAATGATACTGCAGACCCGAGAACAGCATATCAGGCGTGAAAAAGCAACTTCGAATATATGTACTAATGAAGCGTTATCAGCCATAGCAGCGGCTGTATATCTTGCACTCCTAGGTAAGCATGGTATTAGGGAACTAGCAGAGCTCATCTACTATAACTCGCACTACGCGGCGAAGAGATTAGGAGATGTAACGGGAGTTAATACGGAGGTTTTCTCATCTGATTTCTTCAAGGAATTCCCTGTGAAAATCGAGGCTGCCGGCAAGAAATACGTTGATCTCCACGAATACTTGTTGAAGAACAATGTGCATGGAGGATACTATATCGGCGACATATACCCGTGGCTGGGGGAGACAGCGGTGTTCTCGTTCACAGAACTCCACACGAAGGAGGACATCGATAGGCTAGTTGATCTATTCAAGAAGTTCATGGAGGGATAACCCATGTTTAGACAAGCAAGATGGGACGAGCCCCTGATCTTCGAGTTATCGAGGCCTGGCAGGAGAGGATTCATAGTTCCCGAGGTAAATCCTACTATCAAGAAGGTTGTTGGGAACATAAAGATACCCGCTAAGCTCAGAAGGGAAAAACCGCCAGACCTACCTGAAGTAAGCGAGGTAGAGGTTATACGGCACTATACAAGGCTGACACAGATGTCCTATGGTGTTGATAACGGCCCCGTACCTCTAGGCTCATGTACTATGAAGTATAATCCGAGAATAGCGTTCGAAATAGCGTTCGACCCAAGGATCACTATGCTCCACCCATTACAGGACGAGAGAACAGTACAGGGAATCCTGGAGATCCTATACTATCTACAGGAATGGCTCAAACACATAACAGGAATGGATTACTGCTGCCTACACCCAGCCGCCGGAGCACACGGCGAACTAGCAGGGATGCTCCTAACGAGAAAATACCATGAGATAAAGGGTCAGCTCGAGAAGAAACGAGAAATAATAGTACCCGACTCGGCGCATGGAACAAATCCTGCCAGCGCATCAATGGCTGGATTTAAAGTCGTAGAAGTACCGTCAGACGAGAACGGCAACATAGATCTAGAAGCGCTCAAAGCAGTTGTGGGTGAATCCACCGCAGGACTCATGATCACGAATCCAAGCACACTAGGCTTATTTGAAGAAAATATTGAGGAGATAAGAGACCTTATACACGGCGTAGACGGCCTCCTATACTATGACGGCGCTAACCTCAACGGCATAATGGGTTATGCCAGGCCTGGCGACATGGGCTTCGACATAGCACACATAAACATACATAAAACATTCTCCTCCCCCCATGGAGGCGGTGGTCCCGGCGCAGGCCCTATATGTATCAAGGACAGAGTAGTTGATCCAGATAACGATATATGGCTACACGATCTACTGCCGGGGTACAGGGTAGTATATGACAAAGAAGAAAACATGTACAGAGTAGAAGGGCCTGGTAAGAACAGTATAGGATTACTGAGAACGTTCTTCGGCAACATAATACCACTTGTATGGGGATACGTGTACATACTAGCCTTAGGGCCACAGGGATTGAGACTTGTAACCGAGCAAGCAGTACTTAACACGAACTACTTCATGGAACTCATTAAAGACGTTAGGGGATACACGATACCCTATGGCCCTAATAGGCGGAGAAAGCACGAAGTAGTTGTTAGTGCGGAGAAGATGAAGGAAGAAACCGGAGTAACAGCCGAAGATGTTGCAAAAGGACTTCTCGACGCGGGATTCCATGCACCAACGATATACTTCCCATTAATAGTTAGAGAAGCATTGATGACCGAGTTCACCGAGTCCGAGACTATAGAGAATATTGAGAAGTATGCTGAAAGGATGAAAGAGATATCCTGTATCGCGTATACAGATCCGTCTAAGCCTAAGGAATGGCCACGTAATACGAGCGTAAGGCGTATTGATAATGTGAAGGCGAATCATCCCAAGACCTTGGCGCCGACCTGGAGAATTTATCTGAGAAAATACGGTGGAGGCGGGAACCATGTATGATGTGATAATTATTGGCTCGGGTGTCGGCGGATATCCGGCAGCAGTGTACTTGGCCAATCATGGGTATAAAGTAGCAGTTGTAGAAGAACATCTGATAGGCGGTGAATGTACTAATTATGGATGTGTGCCTAGCAAAGCATTGTACTATATAGCGCAATCCGTTAACGCTCTTAGAAAAGTAGGTGGTGAAACCAGTATAGATTATAGGAATGTTCTGGGGTTCATTAAGGAGAAAATCGAGAAGGCAAGACAAGGCATTGAGTACTTGCTTGAAAAGTCTGGTGTCGAGATTATCAGGGGCCATGCAAGATTCATGAACCCAGAGGAGATCAAGGTAGGCGATAAGGTTTATCGTGCAAACCAATACATAGTTGCGACAGGCACTCGTCCCCGCTGTCTTCCAGGCCTTTCCTTTGATGGAGTAAACATATTGTCGAATAGACATTTCTTCGAAATGGAGAATCTGCCTGAGAGCATCGCCATCATTGGCGGTGGGGTCATCGGTGTAGAGATCGCTAATATGTTGTTGGACCTGGGTGTAAACGTCACTATCATCGAGGCACTCGACCATGTATTACCGTTCCTTGACCGTGACGTTGCCTTGGCTATTAAGAGATACCTGGTATCGAAGAAGGCCGTGATCTATGAGAAGACCCTTGCCAAGAAGATAGAGGTTGAAGGAGAACATGTTAGGCTATTATTATCAAATGATAAGGATTTAGTCGTGGATAAGGTGCTTGTATCGATAGGACGTATCCCTAACACAGATGATCTCGGCATCGAGAAAACAGGTGTTAAGACCGATGATAAGGGCTTCATAGAACTAGTTAATGGATACCAGACACATAATCACAGGATATATGCGGTAGGAGACGTTGTAGGCGGTCCTCTACTTGCACACAAAGCGATCGTAGAGTCTATACTAGCGGCCAAGCAGATCATGGGGGAGAAGGTTAGGAGACTAGATTATCATAGTGTACCACAGACAATCTTCTCCGGGCTAGAATATGCTGGAATAGGTTATACGGAGAAAGAGCTTAGAGAAAAAGGTGTTAAGTACAGGAAGCTAAGAGTACCTTTATCCTTCTTATCAGCCGTTAGGATTAAAGGACCTGATTATTGCTTTGCAAAAATACTTGTCGGCGAAGATGGTAAGGTGCTAGGAATACATATTGTCTCGCCTCTAGCATCTGAAGTTATATCAGCCTATGTACCATTATATCTCAATAAGATGAAGCCAGAGGAGATCGCGGAGTACCCGTATCCGCATCTAACTGTTTCAGAGAGCCTTAGAGATATAGGAGAAGCGCTCCTAGGAGAATCTATCCACTTGGTCAGGCTTGGACGTAAGAGATAATAATCCTTTTTTGATCCCATTAATAATGCCATGAGGCCAAGGCTCGATCAGAAGTTTGGCCCGGGCTTTTGGTTCTTAGTATTTGAGGCTTTGAGCGGCGGGTTTTTCGTATCGATAAGTAGGAGTCTCCTACCTATCCTACTGGTCAATACCGGCTACTCGCTCCAAGATATACTCGCGATTAATGCTCTCTCAGGTCTGATGGCCCTTATAGCTTCAAAGATAATACATGTTAAGGTGAGGCCTGGCAAGGCGAAAACAAGGCTATTGATAGTACATATCATGGAGCGACTGCTCTGGTTCTCCATACCTTTTGTAGCTGCTTTTCCCTCCATACTCCCCGTAATGGTCGGTTTTGCATGGACATCGAGCTTCATGACCGGGATCTATCTCAACGCCTTGTTCTTCACTAGCTTCGAACGTGAAAAATACAGGAGGCTCATAGGCTACCGTATGATCGCTGGGAGTGTTTCGAGCATAATTGGACAGCTAGTCCTAGTGATCATATTAGCTGCGATCAAATCCTATACGAGATACCTGATACTGTACACCCTAGCATTTCTAGGAGGTCTAGCCGGAACTGTTCTCATAGCGCTTTCCCAGGCAACACCAATCCTTGAACGTCCCCGTAGGAGTACCGAGGAGGTCGAGATTAGAGCAACAAGTACGTTGTTAATGCTGGTTATGCTCTTCACAGTAACCAATCTTATTAGTATTGCATGGGTTCCACGGCTTATGAAACAGCTCCATGCCCCCGATTATTTCGTGGGATTAATATGGCTTGTACAGACTTTTTCCAACATATTCGCAAGCATGTTTTGGAGCAAACTAGATATGAAGCTATATCGGTACGCAATAATAGGCTTATCATTAACTCCAATATTAATAATACTGCTAAACTATCCATTAATCCATCTAGGCATTGCTATCCTATACTCTTTCTCGCTGGTCGGAACAAACCTTTTCGCAGGACTCGCCTACTCGAACATCGTTAAAAAACTAGGAATAGTACGCGCCAGCATAATGCTGACAGCCGCCAATGCCTTATCGATGCTAATAGGAGGCACTATAGGAGCCATACTAGCGTTTAACTATTTCCTCGTATTCATTACGGCCAGCCTGTTCAGCTTGGCCGGTCTATTCATAGCGCTTACAGCTATTCCCGAACTCGCCATTGTCCCTCCAGTATATGTCAGGATGTACTCACGCATACTCTATATGACCAGTATAACAAGCTATAACTTCATGGTTTTCACAACTAGAGAAGCTGCTAAAACCGTTTTGAAGCTAATCGCATTTATACTGGCCTTCATACTCCTCTTCATAATATACAGGACAATTTACTACCTACAGATCCTAACGGGTGGTCCATAATGATGAGTATACTACTAGTCGACAACATTAATACGACAAGCCAAGGCGTCAGAACACTGTTCCAGGCATTCGAACTAGCACTTAGAGATCTAGCATTACTTCTTCCCAAACTATTGATTGCACTAGTGATAATCACGCTCTACATCGTCGTGATCATATTTGTGAATAGAATGCTGAGAAAAATACTCACATTATTCAGAGTAGATGACCTCCTCAAACCCATACTCCAAGAGGCTTACATAAGCCTCACAGGCCTCATAATAGTTCTGACCGACATAGGCATGGTGCTCCTCGCAATATACTCAGTACTCTTAATCTTATTCCCACAAGAGATCAGCATCGCTAATCTCCTACTAGGTTATCTAGCCAGATATGCTAGCATAGTATTCATAATAATCCTATCATTCATAGTACTGGGTTCACTCGTCAGATTCATCCGTATGGAGGCAAAACTCAGGGGATTCATGTTCCTACTACTCCTCCTAATGACAATGCTCGTCACAATAGATATCACTGCATTATCAGATACCGTTAAAACAGCTCTATCATGGGGTATCAGCATCGGTATAGCTTCACTAATAGCAGTATTCGCCGCATGGTATTTCTTCCATGACTTGATAGAAAAGAAGATTAAGACAACCAGCAAATGTGGAGAAACAACTAAGTCTCCAGAGTAAAAGTGGCTGGAATAATGCTGAAATATATAGGATGGGATATAGCTGGAAACACGCCATTGCTGAATAAAGGAAAACCTCTAATTAGGATCAGCAAGAACGATGTATGGCTATGCTCAGAATACGAGAAAGAACTCATTTCCAGGCTCATTAGAAGAGATACAGACGTGGGATTAGATACTACTATAAAAACACCCATATGTAGGAGGCTGCCATCAGAGTATGGAGAATATGCTGCGGAGGTATGGTGTGACGGCTTAAAGTATGGCGTCATGTTGTACTCTACGAGAGAGGGATGGCTATTCTACCCTACCGGAGCACTGGCATCAATTCTAGTCAAGCATATAGATGAACCTATCATTATAATGCCTAAAACCAGGAGGCTCAAGGGTAAATACATTGAGATCCCGGGCGAGCACCGTACAAGGTATATTGTCTTCCTCGCAGGCAGATACGCTGGTATATGTCGAAATAGAAACAATAAATGCAAGGTCAAAGATATAGCTCCAAATATTTTCAAAGAACTGCCACCAACCGATCCCCGTGAGATCGCCGATGTGAACAGGCTTTATCTAGACACACTAGTACATGAGACGATCGCTTTCATTAAGAACGTAGCGTATAAGTACAGCCCACCTTATGCTGTAGCTTATTCAGGCGGTATTGACTCAACCATAACTCTCTACCTAGTAGCAGAAGCACTGGGAGCTAAGAATATTGTAGCCGTCTATTCTGATACAGGGCTTGAATTCCCCGAGACAAGAAGATTCGCCGAGAAAATCGCCGAGAGAGTAGGGGTAACGTTCGAGATAGTTCATGGAGAAAAATCCTTTATCGAGTTGATCGAGGAGAAGAAAGAGCTTCCAACCAGGAATAATAGGTGGTGCACTGGTGAACTGAAGATAAAGCCTCTCTACGACTACTATACTAGGCATAATATTAGATTAGTCTTTGAAGGGATTAGGAGGTACGAGAGCACTACGCGGCAGCGCATGAAGAGGATTACCACTAGCCGATATATGCCAGGGATCAGGAGAGCCCTACCAATTCTTAATTGGACTAGGCTTGAGGCCCAATTATTATCCATATATAAGAATATTGATATAAACCCTATTTATAACGATGGGTTCACAAGAATAGGGTGCATGATATGTCCCGCTATGCATTTACATGAACTACATCTTTCATATTTTAAGAACAAGAATATTTTTCGAGAAGTATCAATTAAGCTGGGTAAAGATCTAGGATACATCTTGAGAGGCCTGTGGAGAAAGAGACCTATAAATATGGCCAACTACTCTAAATGATTCTACGAATAAAGATATACATGCTGAGAGGGTGAATATACATGAGCAAAACATATGCAACACTCGGAGAGCTCAAACCTGGAAACTTCATAGTCATCAACGGCGAGCCATGCAAAATAGTTGAAATGAGCAAGGCAAAGACAGGAAAACATGGAAGCGCGAAAGCACATGTAGTCGCCATAGGATTATTCACAGGCAACAAGAGAACTCTTGTCGCACCAGTAGACCAGAGGGTCGAAGTACCAATCATAGAAAAACGCGTAGGCCAGGTTATAGCTGACATGGGCGATATGGTACAGATAATGGACATGGAGACTTTCGACACATTCGAAGTAGAAAAGCCCGAAGATGAAAAACTACGAGAGAAGCTTCAGCCCGGAGTAGAGGTTGAGTACTGGATAGTTATGGGTAAAAGAATGATTGTAAGGACAAGGTAATGCAACCGCCTTTTTGTACACTCGCTCACCTACTACGTAGGAACTATAGGAGAGCAGACCGTATCGCTAGGAAAACAGCTTATATCGCCTACGTTAACAAAATATCTCATATGAGCCACAAGGATATCGGGGATTACATCGATAAAGCAACAGGAGGACTCGGATACCTAGGAAAACCGGGACAGGACGATTACCGCGTAATTACTCTCGGATGCTATATAGCATGGGCTGAAAAAACGGCATACGCCGATAGAATACTGGAAATAGGAACAGGGCTCGGGAGAACAAATTATTGCGTCAGATATATGAACAAAAACGCTATTATCCATAGCATCGAAATAGACCCCATCATACTAGGAATAGCGTTGTATCAGAACCCCTACGAGTATTTTTCAGAGAGCCTTAGAAATAATAAAACACTCATATTTCTAAACGATGCTTTTATGATCATAGAAATTCTTCACCGGAATAACGAGATATACGACCACATAATCCATGACGGTGGCCCCAATCCGGGTAAAAATACTAGGATATACTCATATCGTTTTCTCAACACACTCTACAAATTATTGAGAAAGGGCGGATCAATATCGATATTCGCTGGAAAGAACCCGTATTACGTTAAACGCATCTATAATGACCTTAAAAATATCGGGTTCAAAAAACTAGAGACAATAAATCCTCCCGGGATACCTGTCAGGATTATTCACGGAGAGAAACAATAAGGCGTCTTACTCGAGAGCAGGGATGAAGACGGGCTTAGAAGCTAGGTAGATTAACGGTATTGAGAGCCCGGGTTTCGGATGCTTAGAGAACTCTATTCTTTCCTCACCAGTCGACACAATTATGTAGTTTGACTCCTCAACACTATCCCTAATGCTCTCGTCTACTACATAGTAGTAGAGCATTGGCACACCATAGTACTTATAGTAATCTCTGAAAACACCTAGCACACCAAGTATAAGTCTTCCTTTTTCATCATGGAACTTCAGTATGTACGTCATCCCCTGAGGACCAGCTGTTGCTGCGGCTAAGCGTATAAGATCATTGAGTGTTTTCGTCTTTAGCGGGACAACTTTTTCTTCAACAACCATAGTTCTTCCCTCTCAAAATTCTATCTATCTCGTCAGAGAATGGTTCTATATCTTCTAGCAATTAATTTTAACGTATCCATGTTAACTTTAGCAGAGTATGGTGTTGCGAACAAGTATTCGGGTATAATGATTATTTTTTGTTCTTCACCGATATACTTGTATATTATATTTCCTTCAGAATCCGTTATTATTGTGGGCGTGACATGGAGTATCTTGTTCCTATAATAGATGATCGAGCCAGGAACAATAACTGGTACGGAGAAAACATAGGAGTACGTACGTACTAAATTAGTTATGTTCTTAGGTGGGCTACTCTGACTATAACCGTATAGTAGAAACGACGAGTTCTCGAGAAGCATCAGCCTAATCATTTCTGGTACGTAGAATTCGTCATCGAGTATATTTGCAATTATAGTATCTCTAACTCTTAGAGGCGCTATGGTTTTACCAGGGCTTATACCTAGTTTCTTCTCGCGTTCCCTAATTATGATCTTACGTCTTCTAATCATTGAGGACTGGGTGTAAGGTGATATTAGTATTGATGACACATATATTTTTGAGCCTGCTCTCTCTATTATTCCGGCTACAACAATGTTTAGGCCATAATTACGTGCGATCATGTTCAGAGTTAGGATGTAGGGGTCGTTGACTGATAAAGCATATTTCCGTAGAGTTCTCTTATCATTGGGCGATATTTCATCGATCACCGGGCCGTAGGGCTGCATGTATGGAAGTATGATTGTTCTAACATCCTGTTCTTGTATAAAGAGAAGTATGTTCTTCGCATGGTCAAGATTGTGTTTCTTCGCATACTCGTATATGTTTAGATGAACGACGGCGACGGCGTTTCTCCCATAGTCTTCGGCTTCGCCGACAATCTCTACTCTGATGACGGGCACACCTCTCTGCGCAGTTCGCCGCTATCTCTGTTTATCACTTTGTTTAATACTTCGTCGTATAGCTGTGCGAGTATTTCTTGATAATCAACTTTTCCTTCTTCAATCTGTTTCATCTTCTCCTCTAGGGTTCTCGTAGTATCGACGCTGACGACGTCGCCGAAGTATTTTGTTAGGAATTCGTAGACCATTATTCCTCTTTCTGTCGGGATTAGTGCTTTGGCTTTGCTTGTGATCTTAACGTATTTCCTATCTATAAGAGTCTGTACGATCTTTGCATACGTGCTTGGTCTTCCGATACCTTTTTCCTTCATCCATTTGATCACGTCGTGATACCTTGCCAGTGGAGGCTTTAGCTCTCTTGCATCGCTTATAGTGTATTCTCCAGGCTTCACAGGTTCTTCTATCCTCAGGATATTGTATATGTCTAGGAATCCCTTCTCTATTATCTCAACATATCTTTCAAGAGTCTTAGTTACACCGTCTATCTGGATCTCTATCTTCTGCATCCTCAGCTTTGCAGGGATCATCTGGCTCGCTATGAATCTCTCGAAGATCAGCCTGTAAACTGCTATGTGCTGCCTGGTAAGAGGCTTAGCAAGTATAATGGCACCTTCTTTCAAGAGCTGTACAAGTCTATCAGGATCTATTGGTCTTGTCGGCCTTATGGCCTCATGCGCTCCTCCCGTACCCCAGGTTCTAGGCTTGAAGTACTCCTTGTATTTCTCTCCGTACCTCTCCTCGAGATACTGGCGAGCCACATTTATGCCTGCATCACTTACTCTAGTACTATCTGTTCTATGATACGTTATCAGACCGAGTTCGAACAGATCCTGCGCTATCTCCATAGTTCTCGTTGCGGGAAGACCTAGTACACGGCTGGCTTCTTCGAGCAATGTATCAGTTGTAAACGGTGGTAATGGGTTAACATCTACTATTTCCTCGCCTACCTCTTTGACGATAACCTTTCTACCAACTAGGTCTCCAGGTGTTTCTAGCCCGAGTTTCTCTATCTCTTCCTGGACGAGCTCAAAAGCAAGTGATAGCTCAGCTATATATCCTATGTATTTTAATAATCCATATTTACGCGGGTTACGGCTCTGATCGTAGCGCTCGATAATATATCCTAGGACAGGGGTCTGGACTCTGCCAGCGCTGAGGTTTCTGTTTATGGTTTCACAACAATTGATCAGCTGAACCCTTTTACCTTTACGGATAGCGTTGAGTAGTTTCGGTATTATAAACCTATTACAATAATAGGGCCAGAAATCATACCAGAGTTTCTCCGATAGAGCGAACCCCAGCCATCTATCCTCGATCCTCCTAACGATCTGCGCCTCTATTAATCTTAGGTCGAAGTCACGCGGGTTTCTAATAGCGTTCAATATCGCTTTACGCGTTATCTCGTGGAACTCTATTCTCTTTATAGTACTGGTGTAGGGTTCCAATAGAACCTTGAGATCCCAGCCTATCTTCTCTCCCTCGGTATCCGGGTCTGTACCTATGAATACTATGTCGACCTCGTTGGCGAGTTCACGAAGCATTTTAACTATATCTATCTTTCTAGAGACATCTCTCGAGCCGCAGCGAGGACACTTGTTTTCTTCATTTGTAAACTGATAGCCGCACTTATTGCATCTTTTGATATCGGTGTAAACTGGTACGAAGTAGTTGTTTATCTTTAATACTCCATAGTTCTTAAACCCTTGATCCACGACTAAGTCGTATACATGGCCTATACTCGCCACTATTGTTAAGACGTAATCGCCTGTTGTAACATCATATACTACCATACCGTTCTCGAGGATCCTGGTTGATGGTTTACCGAAGAAGTTGGCTATGGTTCTGGCCTTGTTCGGTGATTCGACTATCAGGAGTGCTGACTTGGATATTTCTAGTGTCTTGTACTCTTTGATAGAGCCTTCAAGTATCTTTTTGACTTTTTCACGTTCCTTATTGATTTCATCCATGAGTTTATCGAGATCTATTTCGCTTAACTCCTTGATCGTGAAGTCCTCGAACAGCCATCTCATCCTCTTGACGAGGCCGTTGAGAAGTCTTTTATCATCTACAAGTATGATGGAGAGACCCTTAGTAATGCCTCCTGGATACAGTCTTGACGTACGTCCGCTGGCCTGGATATACGTGGCCGTATCGGGGATGAGTATATAGGTTTTATCATCCTCAGTTACAAGAGCTATATCGGGGAGCTGCATTAATCTATGCTGAATCTCTGGATCGGCCAATAGCTTCCTTGCATAGTCTAATGCCTCTATAAGCATTCTTAGGAGAGGTGTTTCCTCGACTTTTTCGCCGTTAAGGTATTTCTGGAACTCCTCCGATAACATACGTAGGGCTGCCTGGCTGAGTCTTCTCAGCCTATTAGATATCCTCCCTATCATTATCTCTACTTTCTGCTTCTCCTCTCCCTCGAGAACATCTCTCAGTATTGAGAGAACCCTGATGATGTCGATAGGGCGGGGGTTTTCAAGCCTAGTGCTGAACTTATGGCGTGGAACACCTGTGAATACAGCGTACTTAACCCTCCAAGGAAGATCTATTCCACGAACCATTACACCATAATATGTTGCAACGCCGACAAGTACATCTATTTCTCCATTAGCGAACTGGTCGAGCAGCTTAACGGCTTTCTTAGCATGAAACGCTTCCGCCCTGACACCGTTTTGTCTTAAGAGCTCTGCTAAGTGCTCGGCGTATTCTATACCTTTATCTATCGGTACATAGACTAGTCCTCCATCACCGAGTTTTTTGATAAGTGAAACAACTTCTTCGTCGACAGAGTCTTTGATCTCCTTGTAGGTATCCACTATATTTCTAATAGCCTCGGGCCTACTACCGGCTTCGAAGCCTAGCAGTACTTTGAATAGCTTTGGATAAATTCCCCTTGGCCTACCAGTAGCGCTTGAAACCAGAACAATTGTTTTTATTCTCTTCCTGGTCTTCTCAATGTTCTTTTCGAGCTCTCTGAGACGTTTCTCGATCTCTTTTCTCTCCTCATCTTTTAACGGGAAAGCCAGGCGTTGTCTAAGCCTTATGTATTCGAGGGCCTCCTGTATTTCGTCATCGGATATTCCGAGTATGTAGAACAGTATTCGGATCGCTTTCCCGCTCCGGAGTATGGCGTCGACATCGTCTAAAGCAATGAACGAATAACGCTTGTCCA
>JAMOVL010000014.1 GCA_027067785.1 Desulfurococcales archaeon
TGATCTCTTATGGAAAATCATGGTGATAAGGGGCTTGGTTACGGGTATCGTAGGTATTGCTATGACCGAAATAGCCGAGTTCGTTACACGAGCTATAGATTCTATTAAGGATCACGAAGTTGAAAGAATGATCAACACTCTTATTGATGCTTATGGTGGTCACAAGATTCTCGTTATGGGTGCTGGTCGTAGCGGACTCGTTGGTAAAGCCTTCGCAATGAGGCTTCTTCATCTAGGCTTCCAGGTCTATGTCTTGGGAGAAACAATTGTCCCCAGGATTAGCGAAGGCGATGTCGTCATAGCCATCTCAGGCTCGGGCCGCACAAAGCTGATAGTTACAGCTGCGGAGGCAGCTAAACAAGTGGGGGCAAAAATAATAGCTATTACAAGCTATCCCGACAGCCCCCTAGGCAGACTAGCAGATGTAGTCGTGGTCGTCCCCGGGAGAACCAAGATAGCGACTGAAGAAGACTATTTCACTAGACAGATACTGGGAATTCACGAGCCATTAGCACCTCTCGGAACGTTGTTCGAAGACACAGCAATGATATTCCTAGACGGAGTAGTCGTCGGGCTCATGAAGAAACTAGGCAAGACTGAAGAAGACCTGAGGAATGCTCATGCCAATATAGAGTTCTAAGTAAAGCCTCTACCAGTATTAGTGTAGAAGTCATCTTAATAAGTGGTTTAGATAGTTTCTTTTCTACAAGGTGACACCATGGCCGAGAAAAAGAAACCTATTGACGCTGGCTATGCTTTATTGCTAGGCATATTCATTGCGAGCCTGGTCTCCGCGAATTACTTGGCGGCCAAGATAGCTGTGCTCGGCAAGATCGCTCCCAATATCACGCTACTAGTGCCAGCAGGAGTAGTTGCATATGCCGTCACCTTCACGGCAACTGATATAATAGGTGAGGTCTACGGTAAAAAGGCAGCATCAACAGCTGTCATGATAGGATTGTTCGTCCAGTTTCTCATAATGTTCTACTCTTTGATAGCCCTGCTAATGCCCACTGCACCGTTCCAGCAGAACTATAACGTGTTCTTCAACAAAGTATACGGAGTTACACCAAACATTGCGTTTGCAAGCGTCCTCGCCTACCTGGTCAGCCAGAATCATGACGTATGGGCGTTCCACTTCTGGAAAAGATTGACGCGCGGCAAATGGTTATGGCTGAGAAACAATGCAAGCACTATCGTCAGCCAGCTCATAGACACCACAATATTCATAACGCTCGCCTTCGGAGTGTTCCCGGCCATCCTGGGAGGAGTCTCAATACCCTGGAGCCTAATACCGTTCACAATACTAGGCCAGTACATCGTCAAGGTCATAATAGCCTTGTTCGACACACCATTCGTCTACGCCGGCGTGTATCTTCTCAAACGCCTAGGCCTCCACGAGATCAGCCTTAGCGAAGTGGTTCCAAGTGCAGGGACTATTCAAACTAAATGATAAGCTCGGAAAACGCCTCGTCCTAATACTAAAGAACTACCCATGTTCATGGGGAAGATGTAGTTTCTGTCCTTTCCACCTAGAACAATCAACCAATACTTGGGATATCATAACTTTTAACCGGAGGATAATACGGGAAGCATTGCGCATCGTCGAGACAGAGGAATACGAACGCATAGCAGTATTCAATGGGGGGAGCTTCAGCGAGCTCCCCTACGACACGGTCAACGAGCTTGTACCGCTTGCTAAGAATAGAGTATTTGAGATAGAATCACGCAGTAATTTTATCACGGAAGATTTCATCAGAAACCTTCTCCGCCTGCTCGAGCCCAAGAAACTCGTTGTAAGAATAGGGTTTGAAGTAGCTGATCAGTACATACGTGAGAAGCTTCTCCGTAAAGGAATGCCTGATTCTGAAATAAAGAGAATCCTGTGGATAAAGCATAGAATTAGAGAGGAAGGCCTGCCCGTAGAGTTCTGGGTCTATGTGTTGTTCGGTATCGAATACATTCCTGAAGAAAAAGTTATAGAATCGATCAAGTATTTCAAGAAGCTCTTCGACGGAGTAATAGCGATCAAGTATAAGAAGTATTTACCAGAACATCCAGAAGAAAAAACAGCGTCATCAGCACTTGCACGCTTCCTAGAGGAAGAAGCAGATCTAGTCGATTGGGGTGGAGAAGAATGGGAGATCAAGAAAAGAAACAACGAGAAGAACTCGAAATAATATGGGACGGAAGAAACCTAGACTGGGTTAAACCAAGAACGTGTAGAGAATACCTAAGAGGCGTCGGCCTCAAGTACCTTCTAAATCCATACTTCGAAGAAGGATTTGAGAAGCTAATACGTGAATATAGGCCTAAGAAACACTATCCTATAGGGCTCATCATGCCCTGCAGCTATGGTAAACCCTACAGCAACAGCTACATCCACTATATGATTAGGAGAAACATAGCTGACTTCATAAGGAACGGCGTAGTTCACGAGATAATAGTCACGAACGCTGGGGTAGTGCCGAGAGAGCTTGACGAGTACTGGCCATATGTAGCATATGATTGGAACCCCGTATATGAAACGCCCGAGATAAAGGAATGGTATACAAAGGTATTGGAGAAGAGACTCGGTAAATACATTACAACGTTCCGGAAATACTATGATCGATTCGTGGCGTATCTGCGCTGGAACAGTGATAGCTGGAGAGCTGTTAAGAGAGTATCGGAGAAACTAGGTGTCGAGATCCCCAACCTAGCGCCGAAGAATGTTCCCGAACAGGAAATAATGGAGGCGTCTCTCGACGGCCTTTACGAGGACGAAGACATAGTGCTTATCACGAAATCTTCGCTAAGGAGATTAAGAGAAAAACTCCTTGAAATAATTGGGAAGACATAGCCGTTATACATTTCTGCCGTGTCGTTAATGCTAGGATAGTACTTCTTCAAGGAATCTTCCATTCTCATATATTAGGTCTCCATCAGCATATACTCTGTGTTTCTTCATGTCTTTTATCATGTCCCAATGAATAGCACTAACATTCTTACCTCCGCACTCAGGGTATGCGGCGCCTAGAGCCATGTGTATGGTACCACCTATCTTCTCGTCGAACAGTATTTCCTTAGTGAACCTTGTTATGTTATAGTTGAGGCCGAAAGCTATTTCTCCAAGTCTCTTAGCGCCTTCATCAGTTTCAAGC
>JAMOVL010000015.1 GCA_027067785.1 Desulfurococcales archaeon
GCGATAAGCAATACTATGAAAGTCCCTATAATGGGTGCTAGGAGACCATATTGTTCAGCTTCCGGATTGCTCTCAACAGGTCTCCAAACGCTCGACGAGTACACGGTTAGGCCTTCATGAATAAACACTGGTATTGATTTGATCGCAAGCATTGATATGAAGAGTATGAAAACAGCTATTATTATGGCTGCGAAGGGGAGGAGCGATAGATAGAAGAGCTTGTCGCCCGTCAATGCGGGCTCACCCCTCCCCGATAATTTCGGCGGCCAAAGCTATGATCTTTCTCAGCGCTCCGGGTAAGGGGGCATAGCCTGGAATAATGTAGTGGTTCCCGGGACCCGCCAGCCAGGAGAGAAACTCTTTGATCGCCTCGGCTTTTTCTCCCGGGTATTTAGTCCATATGAAGATATGTGTGAAACACGTTATGGGATAGGATAGTTTTCCTCCAACATATATTATTGCTTCTAGTTCTCTACTGTAATCTCCCCGGGGATCGAACGGGATCAGCTTTGAGGCGGCGTACTTCCCAGCGGCCATTATCGTCGTAGTGTTTGGCTCGACAAAATATCCTGCTTTGTTTTTAAGCAATGCTGTGTCGAGCCTGTATCTGATCGCGTAGGATAGCTCTACATAGCCTATACTATACGGTGTATTCATTATGATCGATACTATTCCCGCATTGCCCTTGCCGCCTAGTCCTCTCCCGGTCTCGTCCACTGGCCACTCAATATTTTTTCCCAACGAGGCTCTCTGGCCATAAATCTTTGCTTGACCTGTAGAGATAATACGTGAATACCTGTGTTGTACCGCTTGAATCGCTTCTATGAACAACTATTATCTCCTTATGTGGGAGTAGCGATGATAGTGCTAGGTTTAGCCTCCTTATTAATGGGTTGTCCCAGTACTTTATCCTCCCGAGATATATCAGCGCTAATACTTTTCCGTCTAGCCTCAACCTATGAACGCCGAGGCCTGGGAGATTATACACTATTGCTACCGCACCCATCACTACTGGTATCTGCATGATTCTTTCCTTGTAGCGTAGCCACGAGCTATGATCTAATGGTGGATCACTGCCGCAGAAATCAGTTAAGTGCTGGAAGAACTGTTGTTGCCCGGCCCCGCTTCCAATACCGTTGTATTCTATAGTTATTGATGGATGAGATCTATGGAATGCTATTATCCATGCTGTGAGTTGTAGCTGTAGGAATGTCGAGCCGGACCCACGGAGATGTATTGTTTGTCCCCCCGCGAGGGGGCCGGGGAACGTGAGGCTTGCGAGGACCGTGGCGATGAGGAGAGGAGTTAGGAGTGTTATTTTTCTCCTTCGCAACAATATAGTGATCATTCTCTGCTCTGATAAGTCTCAGCATACTTATAGAGTTTTTAACGGGAATCCATCGATGATCACTAGACTATGTAGGGCATGGTTAGTTTATATAGATGTATATAGGTAGAATAAAGGTTAGAGAACCTATAGCGGCTATGAAGGGACCCGTATTGGATAATAAGTACAAGCGGAAAGTACAGTTGACCGGTAGTTCTACCTATATAGTTAGCTTGCCCAAGGACTGGATACGGAGATTGGGGATCAAGCAGGGATGCGAAGTACTGATCAACATTATGCCTGATAATTCGTTGAAAATAACGCCACTTATATCGAGGGAAAAAGGCGAAGAACCCCCACGGATCAAGGTTATCAGGGTTAAAGATGTCTACGGCGACGCACTCGTGATCGAAATGATATCCGCTTACCTAGCAGGCTATGACCAGATAATACTGGAGTACCCGGTGGAGCTGGAGCACAAGATCCTCGAACAAGTCGAGAAGGTACAGGCCAAGACAGTCGGGCTAGAAGTACTGGAGGAAGAACCGGGTAGGCTAAAACTATACATGATAGTTGACAATACTAGTCTAAGCATACACGAGTCGCTCGAGAAAATGATGAGCATAGCGGTTCTAATGATCGATAATGCATTGAAGTTCTTGAAGGAAGGAAAAGAAGTACTCCTACAGAGCATTGTTAGGAAAGACGATACTGTTGACAAGCTGTTCCTACTCATAATGCGGCAGTTAAACCAAGTTCTCTCTGGAAGGATAGGGCTTGACAAGACAGGTCTCAAAACATATCCTGAAATACCATACTTCGTCATTGTTGCTAAGAGCATTGAGAGAATAGCTGATCATGCTGTTCTATTGTCAAAGTATATCACGAGGATTGATAAGGACATGGACATTTATGAGGATATCTATGAGCTTCTCGACGCCGCTAAACAAGCCTATATGATATCGATAAGAGGATTCAGACTCCACGATACGAGGCTCGCACTGAAAGCCCTTAACAAGATTGTTGAGGCGGAGGAGCGTCTTGAGAATTTCCGGCAGACACTTCTTCCAAGCGACGGTGTAACGTCGATTTACCCCGTGCTTGAGAGCATCAACAGGATCATAGCCTATAGTAGAGATATTGTTGAGGCAACCTACAACCTAGTAACCTATAGGGAACTGATCGGTTATGCCGAGCAGAAAGAAAGGACATAAACTGAGAATCCTTGAAGGTGAACCAGTAGAGTATCAGGGAAGAATATGGATTGTTAAGGGAGAACAGCATCCTAGCGGATACATTGTTGCATATCCAAGATACGACCTGATACTACATGACCGGATCAAGGGCTACGAAGCATATAGACTGATTTCTCAACATGCGAGGCTCTGGGCTTGCCTTAAACAAGAAGTACCACTCATACCTGTTAACGAAGTTAAGCCATATAAGCAGATCTATTCTCGTAAAGCATTACTTGTGAAGAACATTATTGAAGAGATCACTTGTTCCTATGGGGAAGTTATTGTAACGGGTTCTTCGTTAGTCATGGATGGAAATGATGTTGATATAATAATCTATACTGATAATCCTGCCTCGATTATCGAGAAGATAAGGAGCCATATGCATGGCTTCATCAGGAAAATGACTATGGGTGATCTACTGCGTGAATGGATGCTAAAACATAAGAATCTGCTCGATTTCAACGAATACCTGATTCTGAAACAGGATAGTCTTCTCCAGATAAGGATAGCGGGTGTTCCTGTGAGTCTTAGAATAGTGCCTTATACAGAAGGTTTTCGGGGATGCATTGATCCAGTCTATGATCGCCTAGAATATACTGGTTTTATCGAGGTATTATTGCCGATCACCAAATACACTTCTCCGGCTAAATACTATGCACGGCTTGAAACAGGTGAACATGTTATCCTCGAGACCAGAAGAATACTGTATGCTGAGATTCCTACGGGGCGTTATTGGTTGGAGAAAGGATATTTAGAAAAGAGAAAGACTGGAGACTATGTTGTCCCTGATCATGGGAGAATGGTTCTCGTCAAGAAATAATTGTTCTTATCTTCTCAATAACCCTTGCCAAGTATGGGCTGAGGAGTTCGACTAGTTTGTCGGGTGAACCTATGGCGGTATCTAGATCCTTAATATAGGGTATATTGCCGAGATAATCAATACCGTACTTCTCACTTAGACGTCTCAGAGGGCCTGGCTGGTCAGCCATGTTCTCGACCAAGCCTATGATCTCGTGGTTGCTCTCCCGTAGAACCTTGATCAGCTTCTCGACACTATGTACAGCTAGCGGGCACGATGTGCCGACTATTAGTGGTTTCGGCGATGGAATATACGTTAATATGTTTAGAGCTTCATCCCTTATTCCTGGAGGAGTATCTATAACGAGCACTTCTACACCTGGCCACCGGGTTATACAGAGTATCTCCTTGAATACCTCATCGACATACCTGCCGCGCAGCGGTAACGGCTCGTCCCCGCTATAATATGCTGCTGTCATGAAACGTACACCGTATATCTTTGGCGGAACAACTCCTTTCTCTTCTTCAGGCCATGAACGGATATCAGCGCCTAACAATATGTGGAGTCCCGGATTAGTGAAGTCCAGGTCCAGTAGTCCGGTCTCCACATTGTTTTTCGTAAGCAGTAATGCTAGTGTTCCGGCGATAACTGTTTTCCCGACACCTCCCTTACTACTCATTACTGGCACGACGAGTTTTATGTGGGATAACCTCTCCCTGGCAGCGAGGAGCCTGGGGTCTAGTCTTATCACTTCTACTCCACCTCGATCAGGGTGACGTCTATTCCACGGCCTTTCACAATATCGAAATCACGGCTACCGCAATGAGGGCATTTGTAGTACGAGAAAATTGTTTCCGGGACAAAATGTATAGCTTCACGTATTGTTTCACCGAAAACATTCATATTGGGCTTCCATTCATATCCGCATTTCCTGCATTTAAGCACTGGTTCTTCGTCTTCAAAATCGATCTGCTTGACCTGGTAGCCCATGCTCTCAAGTATTTCTTTAAGCGCAAACCCTAAGATCTCCTTATCTATGCTTTGTAGGACGCCTAGCCTAATGATTACTCGTTTAACGTTTTTCTTGCCCTCGCCGCTTATCCTGTAGACGATGTACCTGGCGAGGGCGTCTGCCAGCGCCCATTCGTGAACCATTATATTGCCACCATTATCGGGATATTATTGCTATGGGATAAAATAAGTATCATGTGGTCATTCGATCAAGATTATTAATCTAGGCGTAAAGGATACTCATGATAATTGATGCTACTATAGAGGGTAATGATATGGTTAGATATAGAAGGCTCTACCTATGGATCGATAAGTATCCTGACTATTCGTTCTACGCTGTTTTTATAGTCAATGCATTGATCCAGCTGGTCCTGGGTGTTTTAACGGCGTTTATAATCCTCGTCTCAGCAATTATGCTTGTTAACTTCGCCGTGGTCCTAGCCTCTAATCTCTTAGTGAAGAACCTGTTTAGGAGGAGTAGGCCTTCAACATACTATGTTGTACATGGCCGTGGTGCCAAGGTATTTGAAGGTTCTTTCCCGAGTCTTCATGCACAATTCGCTTTTGCCATGGCGACAACATTCATTATCTCTCTATACCTTTACGTAAATGTGGATATATCATCAGCTAATCTCGTCGTAGGCGTGCCCCTGATCTACTTTATGGCTTTCATTGTTGCTTCATCGAGATACCTGATAGGCGTTCATCACCTAGTTGATGTCGTCGGAGGTATTGTGCTGGGAGTTGTTTTAGCGCTACCGATCACTATTTATATGTATGACATTATGAAAGAAGCATCTCTGGCAATCCAAGTACTGCTTGGAACAATATTCTTCCTAACAGTCTATATCTTATCGTTTTTGGAAAGAAAACATCTCTCATCCTAGCTCTAGGTTAAGGAAGGGGATGTTTTCAGCCCATATCCTACATGTACCCTCACTACTAACCATGCACGGGCCGTAGGGGTTCTCGGGAGTACATCTCTTTAGGAATAATGGACAGTCTGTAGGTTTGGCGGCTCCGAGGACGACGTCAGGGCAGCGGCAACCGGGGAGATGTTCTCTGGGCCCGGGTTTCTCCTCGATCCCAAGTACTGATACGAGGTCTTTATCCCTGTACTCTCTACGGGGATAAGCGCCGCTGCCAGGTATGTAGCCTATTGCTCTCCAATAAGCCGTCCGTGCCTCGTAGACTTTCTCGACAGCTTTTTTCGCCTGGATGTTCCCTTCCGGCTTCACAACCCTCGTATATTCGTTTATAAGGTCTGGCCTATCCTTGATCCTCATCTCGAGGATGTATTTTATCGATAAAAGCACATCGATGGGCTCGAAGCCAGAGACCACTACTGGGACACCATAATCTCTTGGGAGGAAAGCCCATGCATTAGCACCTATAATCGACGATACATGACCGGGGGCGATGACACCATCAAGCCTTATATCGGGCCTGTTTTCAAGGAGATACCTCATAACTGGTGGGGTTAGCCTATAGGCATGTAGGATAAGCATATTGTCCGGAACGCTCCCTGCTAGTAAGGGGTAAGCCGTAGTAGGGATCGTTGTCTCGAAGCCGACGGCGAAGAACACGTGCTTGCCACTCCTATCTCTAAGTGCGTGTTTAACAGCGTCTAGAAAGCTATAGACAACATTGACTTTTCCACCCACTGCATGAGCTTCGTAGAGACTCCTTATCCCCTTAATCTTCGTGCCTGGCAGCTTATAGGCGTCGCCATAAGTATGGATGGTATAGCCGTCCATGCTGAGCTCTATCAAGAGATCAACATAGTAGCCGGGAGTAATACACACCGGACAACCAGGACCAGCTATCAACTCAACGTTCTCAGGCATGAGAGTTCTTAACCCATAATGAGATATAGTCCACTCATGTGTCCCGCAGAAATTCATTATCTTGACCGTACCGCTGATCTCCTCAGCGAGTGATTTTATCTCGTCCACAATGACTTGCGCCTTGGGGTTTTTCTCAAAGACATGCTTTATGATCCTTATGATGTCATTTTTCACCATAATTAATGAACACCAGTTATCATTGAGTGTTTCTGCAGGGTTTACCTATGGTAATGTTTATTTTATAGATTTGTTTTTGATTAGTTATCTGATATCGAATAACGAATAAGGCGAATATCAATGAATAAAACAACACCAATAATATTAGTTGCAATGATAATTGGAGCAATAATCTCAGTAGCTTACTATGAGACCCACATAGCCAGCACTAATACCACAACAAAAACAACCAATACACTAGGCAAGACAATCGAGCTATACGTATTGTCAGGAGCAGGTCTTATGAAACCAATGAACGAACTGATACAACAGTTTCAGCAGAAATACCATGTAAAAGTTATTGTTGATTATGGTGGTAGCGGAGAAATATTTGCTAAACTGAAAACAGGAGAGGGCGATGTCTTTGTTCCTGGGTCATACTATTATGCAGTTCAAGCAATAAAGGACGGATTCATAATACAGTCTACCCTCGTTAATATAACCAAACATATACCAGTGATCGCTGTTCCAATAAACAATCCTGAAGGAATTCACAGCCTAAAGGATCTTTTGAAACCAGGATTCAAGATAGCAATAGGAGATCCAAAGGCCTGCGCTATAGGCAAGGTTGCCTATAAGATCTTCAAGAAAAATGGTTTATGGAGCAAGTTCGAAGAAAAAATGAAGAGAGGCGAGGTCGTACTAGCACCAACCGTGAACCAGTTACTCCTATACCTCGTGACTGGCCAGGTAAAAGCCGCTATTATTTGGGAAGATCTTGTAACATGGAGTCAAGCCCACGGCAAGATAAAAATCATCGAGATACCAGCAAGTCAGAACATAATCAAAACGATCCCTGCAGCGGTAACTATCTACGCAGAAAGGAATGGGAAACTAAAGATTGCTGAAGAATTCGTCCAATACATATCATCGGATGAGGGTCTCAAGATCTGGGAGAAATGGGGATTCAAGCCTTGGCATTCCTGAAATTCTCGACACTATGTATTATCATAGCTCTCATGGTATCACTAATCCTTTTTTCAGCATTCATAGCTTTACTTGTCATGATTACCCCCACGGATTTCATTAGATCTCTTGAGACAAAAGAGATGCAATACTCTTTAAGACTAACAATCACAACGTCACTCACAGCCACGTTCCTTGCAATAATAATAGGTATACCAGTCGCATACGCTTTGGCACGTAAGGAATTTCCGGGCAAGAATCTTGTTAAAACAATCCTGGATCTACCTATGGCAATGCCCGAGATAGTTCTTGGTATAACTCTTCTATTGTTGTTTGGACACACTCCTCTAGCACAACTACTTTCAATGATAGGGATCAAAATAGTGTTCTCACCACTAGGAATAGTTGTGGCCCAGTTTTTCTCTGCTCTACCCTACACTCTCCGAATACTTTCATCATCTTATGAAACCATTAATCCCAGATATGAATTAGTATCGCGTAGCCTAGGTTACGGTGAGCTCGAAACATTTGTTAGAATAACCCTCCCTCTCTCCAAAGCTGGTTTAATTGCTTCAACAGCCGTTGCTTTTGCTAGAAGTGTAGGTGCATTTGGTGCAGTACTAATACTTGCTGGCGGGATATACATGGTAACCGAGACGCTACCGATAACTCTCTATCTCAATATCTCCTACGGTAATTTATCCATGGCTGTAAGCGCTGGCATATTATTGATCATAGCATCGTTCATCACGATCTTCATAATCGAGAAAATGGGAGGCGGTAAACTTTGGAGATGATACGACTAGAGAATTTATCGGTTGCTCTCGGCCAATTCCACCTGAGAAACATCAATCTAGCCGTTGAGAAAGGTGAATATGTCTGCATAATAGGACCCACTGGTGCAGGCAAGACAGTCCTAATCGAGACGATCGCTGGATTCCACAAGCCATACAAGGGTAGGATCATACTAGATGGAGACGACATTACTTCTAAACCCCCTGAAAAAAGAGGAATATCGATTGTATACCAAGACTATATGTTATTCCCACATATGACTGTATATGAAAATATTGCTTATGGTGCGAAGAAAAAGATCCGAGATAAGAGGATCCTTGAAGAAGAAATAGAAAGAATAGCACACATCATGGGTATAAGTCATCTCCTGAATAGAAAACCTGAGACACTGAGTGGTGGAGAACAGCAAAGAGTAGCCATAGCCCGAGCCATTATTTCTAAGCCTAAACTATTATTGATGGATGAACCATTCAGTGCTTTGGATACTAGGACTACTGAAAAACTCAGAGATTTTGTCAAACGCGTCGCCACAGAATACGACCTAACGATTATTCATGTCACACACGATATAGTAGATGTCTGGAGTCTAGCCGATAAGGTCGCAATAATGAATAATGGTACTATTATACAATATGGAGAAGTAGAAGAGGTTTTCTCCAAGCCTGCAGATGATTTTGTCGCGGAATTCATAGATATCAATATCCTCGAGGGAGAAATAACAGAGGTATTAGGAGAAATGGTACTAGTTAAGGTGGGAGACACTATTCTGCGTGTAAAAACAAATACAACGACTGGGCATCGTATAAGGATATTCATTAGACCTGAGGATATATACATATCAAATACTCCACCCGACTACGGACCAGGATGTTTTAGAGCGGTAGTCGAGAAAATATTGGAGAACGGACCATACGTACAGTTGTTTCTTTCAAGAAATAATATTGTCCTTAAAGCTGTTCTCACAAGAGGCTATGTCAGATGTCTAGGATTAGCTCGTGGTAAACATGTTTATGTCTATATTAGGCCCGAAAACGTAAGGGTGGCTGAGACATGAGGCACGCTCTCCATACTCGATGGATCCCTGATGAAAAACTTGAGGAATGGCTACGGGAAGATTCTTACCCATTAGATCTTACATCATTTGCACTAAACATTCACGGTAAAGCAATCGCGAGAATAATAACACGTGAGAAATGCGTAGTTGCCTGTACCGAAGAAGCCGCCCAGCTATATCTCTTAGCAGGAGCAGATAAGATCGCATATATCGTGAATACAGGTACAGTAGCCGTGCCAGGACAAACTGTTCTCGAAGTAATAGGTGACGCGTACAGTCTGCACAAGGCTTGGAGAGTCGCACAGACCCTTATAGCGGTGTTCTCAGGTATAGCAACCCGTACCAGGAGATTCGTTGACTTAATACGAAAACATAGTTCCAAGACGGTATTAGCTACTACACGGAAAACAATGCCTGGTCTCAGACCACTATACATTAAATCAGTGATAGCTGGTGGTGGAACCCCACATAGGCTCGGACTATATGATAGTATTTTGGTTTTCCCAAACCATAAGAGATTGATCAAATATAACGATGTAAAGGAACTAGTACGTTTAATAAAACAGGTATTTCCCGAGAAACCAGTGACTATAGAGGCTAAATCTGTAGAAGAAGCGATCGAGATCATAGATGCTGGTGCCGACGCTGTACAGCTCGACAAATTACCGCCATCTAAGGTCAAGGTAATAGTACACTATATCAAGCAGAAAAGACAAAGTACCAAGATCATTGTCGCTGGAAATATAGGTTTAGACAATATCGAAGAATACGCAAGACTTGAGCCGGACATAATAGTGTCTTCAGCTCCATATTATGGGAAACCAATAGATATTACAACGACCATTGAGATGATCTAATGTAGAAGCATTAGGTCGTTAATAAAACCTGGTGGTCCTATGAGTAAAAAGTATAGTGTACGCTTAGATGTTATTCTCGAGATTGATGGCGAGAAATTAATGGATTCGAGACTAGCAAGAATATTATTGTTAATAGAAAAATACGGTTCAATCCTTGCGGCTGCAAGAACACTTGGAATTCCGTATTCTAGAGCATGGGACTATATCTTGAAGGCGGAACGTGTTCTCGGTGATAAAATAATTGAAGCTAGACGAGGGGGACGTAGAGGCGGAGGTGCAAGACTTACAGAGAAAGGGAGAAAACTGCTAAGGGAATATCTAGACATATATCGTCGATTAACTAAGAGAGATCTAGAGGTAAAAGAGATTAGGATTGTTCCTCCCGATATCGAGTATATGGGTAGCCACGATCCGGGTGTGAACAGAATATCAGCTATCCTGCGTGAAAAACACGGGCTAGTCATGGATAACCAATGGATAGGCTCAGGTCTAGGCATTGCTAGCATTGTTATGGGAGAAGCCGATCTTGCAGGTATACATATATATGATAGAGATACAGATAATTACAATCTTTCATATATAAGAAAATCAATATATTCAAATCACATAGCCCTCATAAGAGGTTATAAGAGATCAATAGGTTTCGTCACGAGGCACCATATGAGTATCGACGAGATATTAGACGGACTATTATCGGGTAAACTAGTCCTCGTAAACAGGCAGAAAGCCTCTGGTACAAGAATATTATTGGATACACTGATCATGGAGGAAACAGGGGATGAGAATCTCAATGAAGTAATTTCAAAAATAAAAGGATACGAAGATGAGGTCAATACTCATTTCGAAGTAGCTGAAAAAGTAGCTAGTGGTAAGGCAGATGTAGGTCTATGCATCGAATGGGTTGCTAAACAATATGGTCTAGAATTCATAAGGGTTAAATGGGAGAATTTCGACTTCGTTGTCAGCCGGGAATCTATGCATAGTGAGTGGTTTGAGAAATTCATTAAAACACTTAGATCGGATGAATTCAGAACCTATATGTCTAGCCTTAAAGGATACGAGATCCCTAGCGATATAGGTACTGTTATCTACCCCTAGATCAGTCTAACAATTACTTCTTCGCCTTCCGAATAGCCTTCAACATGTCCGGGGATAACGACATAGCCGTTGCTTCGGGATAGACTAGAGAGTATTCCGCTTCCCTTCAACATGTAGGGCTCAGCGTATAGCTTGTTCTTCTTAATGCTGAGCTTAACCCTTATGAGACTTGTATAGCCGACTCTGTTCGGCAGACTCCTCATGAGTACGGCGACTGCGTAGGGTCTCTTGAGACCATGTAGGCCATATTTCTCGATAAGGGCTTTTCTCAGTATGAGTTCTAGCCCGGTCCATGCCGCCACAGGATAACCGCTCAGGAGCATTACTGGCTTACCATCTATAACTGCGAGACTCGTCGGTCTTCCAGGCCTCATAGCTACTCCTCTGAAAACCCATTCTCCCATATCTTCCACCACATCTCTGACGATATCGCTCTCGCTCACGCTTGTACCGCCTGTAGTGAAGACTATGTCATACCGTGAAATAGCATAGCCTAGAGCCTC
>JAMOVL010000016.1 GCA_027067785.1 Desulfurococcales archaeon
TCTGGGCATACTATCTGTTAAAGCAGCCATTGAATGGATTGCTGAGAGAAGAGTGCCTGAAATGAAGAGGAGGAAGCACATAGTGGAAACCATTGCGATGATGGCCAAGTATAATCCGTTCTTCGAGAAAGCAGGATTCTATTACATGTGGGACACTGGGAGCGGTAGACCTGTACTTATGTATCCATTGACCGATGAGGCGAGAACGTATATAGAGAGATTTCTGAAGACCGATCCATATGCTAAGATGCATGGAGGAAGACTATATAGATCTAGATACGGCCGCGTCGAGGTATTGACTGATAATATCGTAGTGAAGGGGTTGACCAAGATTTATCGCAGCGTACTCGATGTATCCCGCCTACCAGCGAATCTTAGAGAAGTACTGCTAGCATTCGGTGTTGAGAGAAGAATAGTCGAGAAATACGTTTTGAGAAACGTTGATATGACGATAAAGCCTGGAGAAGTAGTAGTAGTCGTCGGCGCCAGCGGCGCAGGTAAAACAACACTATTAAGAATGATAATCGGTGCTGCTAAGCCCGAACTTAGAAGCAACGAAAACTATCAGCCAAGCCAGGGAGAAATAATTGTTCCGAAAAACACGAAGATAGCATATCTCCTACCAGGAGAAGCGGAGCCATCCTTCGGATCAGAAACACTATTAGAACATATAACAATGAAAGTCGGCGACCCCGCCGAAGCCGTTGAAATCCTCAACATGGTTGGACTTAGCGATGCAGTATTCTATAGAGCGAGATTCATGGAGCTTTCAACGGGACAGAAAGAAAGAGCCAAACTAGCGAGCCTCCTTGCTGATAAACCAAATCTCCTAATAATAGATGAGTTCGCAGCACATCTAGACTCACTCACAGCGCAAAGAGTTGCGAGAAAACTCGGTAAACTCGCACGTCAAGCAGGCATAACGCTCATCGTAGCAACAAATAGACCTGACGTCATAGAAGCGCTGAACCCTGATAAGATCATCTATGTCGGTTATGGAAAAGCGCTTATACGGTAAGTAGGTAAACTATGTTACCCGGTTTTTATTATCCCTTATACGGGGATAATTCTCTTGAAGAAAAAGAAGATAATAGTATTGGCATCATCAAGTCCGAGAAGGGCTGAAATACTGAAAAGATTTGCGCCGGACCTAATCGTAATAACCCCTAATGCTATTGAGAGAATATATGATGATCCGTACCAAACAGTTCTAAATAACTCTCGTGATAAAGCCTATAGTGTTATAGAGAGAGCCCCACGAAGATCCGTGATCATAGGGGCTGATACAATAATATATTCGAAACAATACGGGATCATAGGAAAACCGAGAAGCCTTAATGAAGCCGCCGAAATACTGTTAAGACTAAGGGGTAAATGGCATTCCGTAATAACGGGAGTTACGATAATTGATACGGAGACCCTAACCGTATCTAGCTTTACATCAGAGACAAGTGTTAAGATGCGGGATTTCACCGATGAAGAACTTCAAGAGTATCTCGCAACAATAGAGCCCCTCGGTAAAGCCGGAGCTTACGCCATACAGGGGATTGGGGCCTTGCTGATTGATGTAATAGTCGGGGATTTCTACAATGTCGTAGGTCTTCCCATATCACGACTATACGTTGAGCTTAAGAAATTCGGTGTAGATCTTCTCGGCGAGTCTCTGAAGAAAAGAGTTTCTGGATGATCAAATTGTTTGAATACTTCTATGTGAGGCCGGACGCTCTAAGCGTCTGGGCTGATCCTGTAGTAAGAGAAAGGCTTTCATGGTACTATAGCGTTATGAAAAACGAAAAACCCGCAAAGTTCATCATAGCCAAAAGTATCGAGGTCGACGTTGATCCTTATGATAAAACTGTTTCGCTGGAAGAACTCTGGGAAAAACATGCCAAATACCAGGAAGTATTCCGTAAAATACTAAGAGAAGTAAAGGAGGGTAAATACGAGCTCGGCGGTATCTCTGCCCCTAAGCATAGTTTCCTCGATATAAAAATATCTATAGCTTATAGGCTCTACAGTCCCTGCCGCTTATGTGCAAGGAGATGTGGAGCGGAAAGATCTAAAGATCGTAGAGGAGTATGTGGCGTAGGAGGCGAGTGCATAGTTCATTCTTATTTCCATCATCTAGGCGAAGAAGCTCCATTAGTACCTAGTGGTACGATATTCTATGGAGGATGTCCTCTTAAATGCGTCTTTTGCCAGAACTGGGATATAAGCCAAGCATATATTGATAGAGGTGAAAAAGTAAGCCCGAGGGAATTAGCTGAAATACAGAAAGAATTAAGACTAGGTGGTGCACGGAACATTAATCATGTAGGGGGTGACCCCATACCCCATATACCGTTTATTCTTGAAAGTTTCAAGTATCTCGATATAAATGTGCCACAGCTATGGAACAGCAATATGTACATGACTAGAGAGGCGCTATTACTGCTACTCGATGTTATCGATATATGGCTCCCCGATCTTAAGTATGGTAATAATAAATGCGCAGAAAGATACTCGCTCGTTAAGAACTACTGGGATATCGTTACGGAGAATATTAAGTATGCTTACAACAATGGCGATATGATTATCAGACACTTAATCCTGCCCGGCCATATCCATTGTTGTACGGAGAAAATACTGAAATGGATCGCTAAGAATACGCCAAGAGCACTGGTTAATATAATGGATCAGTACAGGCCAGAGTACCTTGTAGAAAAATATCCCGAGAGATATAGGGAAATAGCTAGGAGGATCAGGAAGGAAGAACTCCTAGAGGCGTATCGATTAGCTGATGAACTGGGAATAGTTTATAGACCCATATCATGATCCCCATAGATGTACGGTGAACAAGTATTGACAGTTCCAGAAAATGCGAGCGAGTACTGGTTCTTCGACCACTATAGGGTAATCGTTTCAAAACTATTGTCCAATAAGTATTTTGTATCGGTAGATGTGTTCAGGCGTAACTGGGTGTTTAAACAATACGAAGAACAATGCATTGATAAATATTGTTTATTATATGCCGAACTCGAACCAAGCGATTATGACCTGCGCGAAACAGGTGTTGAGAAAATAATAGTTACCGGGCTAAAATATGATGATCACAAAGAAACTATCAATGTCCGCTATATACTTGAAAAACAGCCAACCTATCCTCTTATAGAAAGACTATTCTATCAATCATGGAGAATAATTGGTTGTGGCCAACCCATCTCCGCTTGGGATACACGCTGCCCTGAGGAGAATAGCTAGGTATAACCTTATTTTTAATCATGCATGCTATTAATTAATAGTCTTAGCAGTATCTCAGAGAGATTATCGTGTGGTGTGAATATTGAGGTTTAAGCCGAAGATAAAGGATAAGCGTTGGACTATTGACAAAGAAGAGAAACTATACCGTAAATGGATCGAGGAGAAACTATATGAGTTCAGATTTGATCCGAGCGATAATAGGCCAATAATAGCTATTGATACTCCCCCACCTTATGCCAGCGGGAAATGGCATGTTGGTGGAACCGCGCATTATGCCCAGATAGACATGATCGCTAGATATTTTAGGATGAAAGGCTACAACGTCCTTGTACCATTCTATGCTGATAGGAATGGATTACCTGTAGAAGTACAGGTCGAAAAAGCATATGGGATAAACCCGCACGAGATATCCGAGACACCTGAAGGAAGAGAATACTTCCTAAAACTATGTAAGGAGTTTCTCGACAAGGCGGAGGAAGAAATAGTAAAAGTATGGAGAAAAGTCGGCTGTAGCTTCGACTACTGGAAGAACGGGACAGATAGCCCCGAGTATAGGAGGATAACCCAGTGGACCTTTATCGAACTATTCAAGAAAGGATTGATCTATGAGGATGAGAGGCCTGTTAACTGGTGCCCAAGATGCAGGACCACGCTTGCCGATGCTGAGCTTGAGCATAAAGAGGTAGAAGGATATCTATACTATATCAAGTTCAGGGTTAAGGAGACAGGAGAAGAAGTTATTGTTGCAACAACAAGGCCTGAAATGCTCAGAGCATGCAAAGCCCTGGTCTTTAACCCAGAAGACGAGAGATATAAGAGATTGAAAGGCTTACATGCAATCAATCCTGTCTATGGCCATGAAATGATAATAACGGAGTACCAAGAAGTTGATCCTTCATTCGGAACAGGCCTGGTCATAGTCTGTAGCTACGGTGATCAAACAGACGTCAAGATGTTCAGAGATCTCTGCTTAGAGCCAACAATTATTATCGATAAAAATGGTAGAATGAAAGATATAACAGGCCCTCTTGCTGGCTTAACTGTTGAAGAAGCTAGAAGGAAGATTGCTGAGATCCTAGAGGAGAAAGGGGTGCTGGTAAAGAAAGAAAAGATAAGGCATAGTGTCCCGATATGTTGGCGCTGCAAGACACCTATACAGATAATACATACACGTGAATGGTTCCTTAAACAGCTTGAATTCAAAGACGAGATAAGGAAGATCGTCGAAGAAATAAGTTTTCATCCCGAGATGCACAGGAAGAAACTGTTGGACTGGATAGACAGTGTATCGACGGATTGGCCGATAAGTAGGGATAGATATTATGCTACCGAGGTACCGCTATGGAGATGCCGTCGTTGTGGAGCAGTACTAGTTCCTGAGCCTGGCAAATACTATAGGCCCTGGATCGATGAGCCTCCATGGGATAAGTGCCCTAAGTGCGGCGCGCCGAAAGAAGAGCTTGAAGGAGAAAAGAAAGTATTCGACACATGGTTTGATTCAAGCATATCAGTGCTCTACGTGACAGGATATAAGAGAAACGACGAGTTGTTCAAACGAGCGTTCAACAATACCTTGAGGCCACAAGGACAAGACATTATCAGGACATGGCTCTACTATAGCCTCCTAAGAGTATATCAGCTCACAGGAAAACCAGCGTTTAAATGGGTACGTATAACGGGCATGGGCTTAGATGAGAAAGGAGAAGCTATGCATAAGTCTAAGGGCAACGTAATAGATCCCGAGCCCTATATCGCTAAATACGGTGCAGACGCCTTCAGATACTGGGCAGCAGCCGCTTCGAAGCTAGGATACGATTATAGGTTCTCCGAGCAAATGCTCAAGACAGGACTACTCTTCGCAACAAAGCTATGGAACATCGCTAGATTTATATCAATGTTCCCCGAGCCAGAGGAGATGAGTTCTGATGAGCTAGAACCCATTGATAGGGCGACAATAGCTCTTCTACATCACGAGCTCAAAGAAATCGATAAAGCATATAGTGGGCTAGATGTCTACGAACCCATTACAAGAATATATCAGTTTACATGGAACTACTTCGCATCAAACTACATGGAGCTAATAAAGTCAAGAGCATATAACAGGGACGGGTCCTTCACGGAGCAAGAACAGAAAGTAGCCTGGTATACTCTCCACTACGTGTTAAAAACAATATTGAGAGCTCTCGCCCCGATAATGCCGTTCGTAACAGATGCAATATACCGGGAATTATACGGCAGGACAGTTCATAGGGAAAGATTCCCTGAGCCTGAGAAGAAGTGGTTAGAAACACCTATAGAACTAGCCGAATTATTGGTTGAAGTGAACTCGGCTATATGGAGTTACAAGAAGAAGAAAAATATCAGGTTCAAAGAGCCTTTACCGGGCAAAGTACTTCTACCTGAGAAAATACGTCCACTCGAAAAAGATCTTGTGAAGCTACACCATATAACAAACTATGCATACTACAAGGAAGGAGAAAAACCGGAGAACGCTGTTGAAATAGGTGCAGAAATATACTTAATGAAAGCCTAGTCGTCTCCTAATACTCCACCCGACTCTTTTAACAAATGCTTTAAAATCCGGGTAGCCATAGTGTGGTTGTACATATCCTTTCTTAATCGCCTTCAATACAGACTCAACGCTAAGTTCTTCTAGTTCGATCAATGTATATGCCGCACCAATATATTCTGGAACATGTGCATCGCTCGACGCCAGACCAGGTAGTCCCAATAGCCTCGCAGCTTTTATGGCTTCTCTATTAGCGTTAGGAGGCGCGGATGCATTCCATACTTCAACAGCATCCCAGCCGCGAATATTAAATATATGATCGACAACACCATGTCTCATGATATCGAATGGATGGGCAGGAACTACTAAGCAATTGTTCTCATGAGCACGATCTATTAGTTCAAGAGCATTTCTCGGCGTATCGAACTCTTCTTGACAATAAACAAGTATATCTCCCAGATCAGTTCTAACCTCGTTCCCTATAATTACAATGGGAGAATCTGGTATCTCTCTAGCGTAGCGGGCTGCCACGATAGCGCCTCTAAAACTGTTATGGTCGGTTATGCTGATGATATCGATGCCTTTATCGATAGCTTCGATAATAATGTCCTTAGGCGAACAACGCCCATCACTATACGTGCTATGTATATGCAGATCCGCCCTGGCTCTCAACATAGGTCACCCGGTGATAACTATTGGTTCGCATACTCATAGATCGTGCTAAATGCTCCTTGTGCAAACTATGTATTCAATACTGTCCTGCACACGTATTTGCACTACGTAATGATGAAATAGTGGTTAAACAGGAAAACTGTACTGAATGCTATGCCTGTATCCCATTATGCCCTGAAAAAGCCATTGACATTGTTGAAGCTGATCCTTAATAGTAGGGCTTAAGCTCGCTTCCGCAGAATGGGCATTTATAATGAACATTTCTAGCGTGTGCTGCGCAGAAATACGCTTCTCTCCCTGCACGTAGGCATTTTGGACAGTAGTAGACATCGCCTGTATCGACAGCCTTGAATAGGTCTAGGTCTTTATGGCATATTATGCACTTTACAGTAGTCCATCCCTTGTGCCCGGCCTTGTTGACGCCTTTTAGCAGTCCGATAGTCATATCTTTTTCACCTAAACAACAATATACTATACTCGAACTGTAGGATAGAGTGGTATTTCCCTAATAACATTTATCTCGGCGATAACGATGATGATTGCCGCGACGGCAGACATACATAGCCCAAAATACTTATCATTATTCATTAAGTCGTTGAAGGAAATAAGGGGAAAACCCGACGTATTTATACTGGCTGGTGACGTAGTCTATAAGAACAAGATCGAAATGCTCAAACCCGTCATAGAGTCTATACATAGAGTTCTAGGCGATATTAAGATAATCGGTGTTTTCGGTAACGAAGAATATAGGGATTATGAAGAAGAATATATACAGAAATACCCGGAGATCACATGGTTAGACGACTCCTATGTTGTCTTAGAGATAAACGGGTTAAAGACGGGATTTGTAGGGACAAGAGGAGCCCTAGACAAACCCACTGCATGGCAGATCAAAAACATGCCGGGTATACAGGAATACTATGATTCGTTGCCTGGTAAGATAGAAGAAATTGCATCTATCCTACGACAACGTGTGGATAAAATAGTCTTCATAAGCCATTACGGTGTTACATACAAAAATCTAAGAGGAGAACCCCGACATGTATGGCCCCATCTGGCTTCGAGCAAATTTGAAAAAATAATAATGAAGGGTTTGTTCGACCTAGTCATACACGGACATGCACATAATGCTGTGATCGATAAGATCGTGATCAGGAAAACGCCTGTTTATAACGTATCCCTGCCAGCTAGAAAAAAGATAGTTATGATAGAACTAACTAAGTATCAGGGATTGGAGAGATGGATATTTAGACAATAGAGACAATGAAATACTATACGGATACATTACATCTGCGGTGTTAATTATTGGCTGGAATACCGATCTGGCAGAGTGCGCCACATAAAAGGCCTACTATAACAATAACAATTATACTCATAAATTTCATCATATTCATCCTAATGTATGTTGACCCATCTCTACTCGTTAGGGGCGCCAAGACATATTTCGATGTACAAAGAGCTCTCGCAATGGTGCCTCTTGACATCGTTATGGGCCGCCGCCTATGGACTATTTTCACAGCAATGTTCTTACACGCTAATCTAATACATATACTGGGCAATATGATCTTCTTATTCTTCTTCGGAGCACCCGTGGAAAGCGTTATGGGTAGAAAGAGGTATCTCGTATTCTATCTATTATGCGGTGTGCTAGCAGCTTTCTTCCATATATTCAGCATAGCGATAACACCGCAGGAGACACTGGCCGGATCATATGCGGGGATAAACCCGTGGATAGTCCCGACACTAGGTGCTTCCGGTGCAATAAGCGGTGTTATGGGTGCATATCTAGTATTTTATCCGAAATCGAAGATAACAATGGTTTACCCGATATGGTTTATACCACTGATATTTACGCTTCCGGCATGGGCTTATATTATTATGTGGTTCCTGTTCCAGCTAATAATGGGTGTCTACGTACTCATAGGATTTGCTTCATCCGTGGCGTTCTGGGCTCATATAGGAGGATTCCTGTCGGGGATAGCGTTGGCACCGCTCTTCATGGATCCCAGGATAAAAGCGCAGATCAAAGTCTTCAGGAGTCTTGAAAAACATATTGGAGAACCTATGAGTGAGCTCTACTACGATGATTTCGAATACTAATGTATCGTTCTAAAAGAAAAGACGTTTTATTAAGGCCTGAGCCCTTCATATATGGCTAGGCTTGTTATGATGGCTATTAATCCTATGTATTCTTTGAACGATATCTTCTCTTTCCTTAGCCTTAAATCTATGTTGAACAATAGCTTACTACCCTCTTTACTAGTCATTAATCCATAGTTTCTGGCATCACTGATCAGTTTTTCAGCCCAGCTAGGCATTCTTCTACCTACTAGGTCTAGATAGATAGCTACCACAGCTGATTCTGCATCCTTATATTGCTTATTATATTCAATCATCTGTTTTACGTGTTCGTATAAATCAGTGTATCTTGTGTCAAGAGATATGAATCCAGGCCATTTGCTCCCGAGAACTCGAAATACGTCTTCAAGAGTCATACCGCTCTCAAGTGCATGTACATGATCGATTCCAGAGGCCCTTAGATGATCAACCATGTCGTATCTATGAATACTTCTGAGAGCGTCTATGAACGCCTTTATATCTCTCCAGCCTGTGCCATGTAGAAAAATGTTCAAGGCTCTGCGTAGTTTGCCGGATTCTTTAACGACACTGTCTACATCGGTATACGCTAGTATGGATGCGTACATTATGTGGGGAACAATTATGTCGGGGGACACATGATCTGGTATCCATCTGTATGCTTCTCTCAATGCCTTGCCCAGTAATGTTCCCCATGAAGCATGAGGTGCTGCGAGTTCTCCCCGCCTTATCTTCTCCCCGATAGCACATGCTTGGTCTATATAGTCTATGATCGAGACGAGCGATGATACTAGATATCTTGAATCCTTATCCAGGCTTAGACGGTGATAGCATCCAGGCTTTATGGACGAATATACCGCTAGATGAACTCCTTCAATAAACGATTTAGCGATGAATGTATTCAAAGTTTTTAACACCCGCTCAGAGATTATAAGCTCATAGACAAGACCATGATAACCGTTGCTGGTTGTTCTATATTGAGACAGAGCGTTATAGGCATTATTGTCGCTACAGTATATTGGCTCGCAGTATTCTCATCATTAGCGATACTATCTGATTATATCACGGCTTTGCTTGAAAGCAGTGTTATCATCGCATCTATTTATTTCGGATCCAAAATAGTCGTTCGCCTGACCCCCCGTGTACTGGTTAATATTGGTGGTTTTCTCATACCGCTTATCCTATCTATTGAGATGATCTTTCGTTTGAGAAATGTTATCATTATTTATCCTCTACTCGTTCTAGTGCCTTTAGTAATTAATGTGCTCATAACATATCTATCATCATATATAGTTGTTGGGCGTGGCGTAATAGTCAGGTTTTTGCCGCCAATAATAGGTGTTTCTTCATCTATTGCACTTATGCTGTCGATCTACGGATTATCGATATATTATTCAATACCATTGTCGATAATCGTAGGGTATTTCTCCACGTTATTAGGCGCTGATATACTAGGCTATAAGGGTTCTAGCGAGAACCTCGTATTTGGGGGTGGAGGCTTCTATGACGCGCTCGTAGTTATACCTCTTTTTTCACCGGGAATAACATATGGTCTTTCTCTTTTGAGCTTCCTCGTAATGAGGTAAAGAATAGATCAGGGTGAGAGCTCTTCTTCATAGAGATTCCTGATCCGATGGTTTGCTATTCATCATCTCCTAGTTTTCTCTATTAGGTAGGATATAATAGATTTAGCTGGATCGATCCCTGTGGCTTCCTTGAGGCCACGCCATAATGGGAAAGCATTAGCTTCTATTACGTAGTGATCTCCGGTCTTTTTATCTATTATAATATCTACACCTGTATATTCCAACCCTAAGATCTCCGCTGTCTTAATAGCTGTCTGGAATTCATCAGGGTATTCTTTCTCGGTAACTTTTACTCCACGGGCTCCTTGTGCTATATTAGTCTTCCAGCCCCCGCTCATAACGCGCTTCATTGCACCTATGACTCGGCCGCCGACGACGAAGATCCTTAAGTCGTATCCCGGCTTCTCGATATATTCTTGGAAATAACTAGGTAGACGCAGTGATAATAGGCTTCTTGATATGTGATATGCTATGTCAGGGTCTTCTATAAGGGTTGAGCCCAATCCCAGGCTCCCGATTAATGGCTTGAACACGGCTTTATCTGTTTTCTCCACGAAATCTTTTGCTACGAACGGGTTTTCAGTCACAATTGTTGGTGGTACACGTACGCCGTTCATCACTAGTTTTAATAAGCTCCTCCATTTGTCCCGTGTATCTATTATTGATCTTGAAGAATTTATGACCAGTACACTGTGTTCGAGAGCCTCTATAACTCCTATTCTCTTGAAGAATAGCTCGAGGCTCGGGGTTAAGCCTAGGCTCCTAATTATGGCCGAGTCGAGCTCTACTGGGGTTTTCCTAGCATAAACACGTATTTCTCTATCTCTTATCTCTGCATCCATTTCCTGTATCTTGATATAGACGGGTGTATGACCGAGTTCCTCGATAGCTCTTATAAGGTCTTGTACACTCCATGGAGGTGTCGAGCGGTAGTGGATTATCCCTATTCTCATAGGATAATGTACCTCAGATCCTTGATAGTTTCGTAACGCTGAAGAGTATCAGTATTGCTGCGACAGTCATTGTCACAGTGTAGAATGCCGGGCCTAGGGCGGGATTGATTATTGCACCTGTAATAGCTCCTAATGACATGGATAATAATACGAATGTTAAAAGGGCTATTCCTTCTCTCTCGCTCCTGTGTTCTTTCGCATAGTATGCATGGTAGAGGAGAGTCAGTGCGGCTATGGCTGTACATATGATTATTGTCTCTAGTTTAAAAGTGGCTGTTAAGTATAGTATATCGAAATATAGTATTAAGAAGGTAAGCACGAGGAATTTCCTCGAATACGAGAGACGCTCTAAGATACCCATTACTACCACTTCTCCCTCATCTACTCAACGCTCGATTCCGGCTATATATAATCCAATTATGG
>JAMOVL010000017.1 GCA_027067785.1 Desulfurococcales archaeon
ACACATATGGAGATATGGACACCAGCAATACTAGGCATAACAGCCTCGATAATACCCTATCCAGAACACAACCAGAGCCCGAGAAATACCTATGAAGCGGCAATGGCTAAACAGAGCCTCGGCCTCTACGCGGCCAACTTCCAGAGAAGAATGGATACTAGAGGACACTTCCTTCACTACCCGCAGAAACCACTAGTACAGACGAGAGCAATGGAGATCATAGGATATAATGAGCGGCCCGCCGGCCAGAACATGGTTGTAGCGGTGATGAGCTTCACAGGATATAACATCGAGGACGCTCTCATCATGAATAAAGGCTCTATCGACAGAGGATTAGCGAGAAGCACTTTCTTCAGACTCTACTCGACAATAGAGTACAAGTACCCCGGAGGACAGGAAGACCGCATAACCATCCCATCAAGCAATGTAAGAGGATACAGAGGGCCAAAGGCATATGAGAAACTAGATGAAGACGGCATCGTTACTCCCGAAACACCTGTAAAAGGTGGAGACGTACTAATAGGCAAGATAAGCCCACCAAGATTCTTCACAGCACAAGAATACACAGTGGGAGCCGGGATAACCAGGCAGGACGCAAGCATAGTGACGAGGCACGGCGAGAAAGGAGTTGTCGACGTAGTAATGATAACGACTGACGGTGAAGGCAACAAACTGGTTAAAGTAAGAGTTAGAGACCTGAGAATACCAGAGCTCGGAGACAAGTTTGCATCGAGACATGGACAGAAAGGAGTCATAGGACTAATTGTACCCCATGAAAACATGCCTTTCACAGAAGACGGTGTAGTGCCCGACCTAATCATAAACCCACACGCATTCCCGAGCCGTATGACTGTGGGCCAGTTGATCGAGAGTATAGCGGGCAAAGCAGCCGCGCTCGAAGGACGCTTTATCGACGCAACACCATTCTATAAGGAATCGATAGAAAACCTCCAAATAACACTGAAGAGGTATGGATATCCCGAAACAGGAATGGAGGCTATGTATGACGGCAGGACAGGAGAGATACTGCATTCACCTATATTCATAGGAATAGTGTATTATCAGAAACTACACCACATGGTCGCCGATAAGATACATGCAAGAGCTCGTGGACCAGTACAGATATTGACAAGACAGCCGACAGAGGGTAGAGCGAAAGAAGGCGGACTACGCTTTGGCGAGATGGAGAGAGACTGTCTGGTCGGCCATGGTGCAAGCCTATTGCTTAAAGAGCAGATGCTTGATAAGAGCGATAGAACAATAATATATGTATGTGAGCTCTGCGGACACATTGGATGGTATGACAGGGTACGCGGCAAATACGTATGTCCTATACATAAAGATAAAGGAAAACTCAAACCCGTAGAAGTATCGTACGCGTTCAAGCTTCTACTACAAGAGCTCATGAGCTTATGTATAATGCCCAGATTAAGAATTAAGGATATAGCACGTGAGGGATAAGGTGATATTTTATGCCTATTACTACTAGGATAGGCTCGATCAAGTTTGGGATACTTTCCCCGGATGAAATACGTAAGATGAGCGTTACAACAATTATGACTAGTGAAGTTTACGATAATGACGGTGCACCAATAGACGGCGGAGTAATGGATAGAAGACTAGGACCAATAGAGCCTCGTGAAATCTGCCCGGTCTGTGGAAATACCAGAGACTCTTGTCCAGGGCATTTCGGCCGCATAGAGCTCGCCCGTCCAGTCATTCATGTAAGCTTTGTAAAACACATACACATGTATCTCAAGACAACGTGTAGAGCGTGTGGCAGGATAAAGATCAGTGAGGCCGAGAGACAGAAATACCTTGAACTCCTCAAAAACCTAGAAGAACTCGGAATAAGATATCTAGAGCGAAGATTATTCGAATATATAAGGAGAAAAGCCGCCGCAGCACAGAAATGTCCTCACTGTGGAGCTAAGCAGTACAAGATAAGGCTTGAGAAACCACATACTTTCTACGAGGACAGAGGCGAAGAAGGCCAGACAAAGCTCAGCCCCATCGAGATAAGAGCTAGGCTCGAGAAAATACCCGATGACGACGTGAGACTCCTCGGTGGAGACCCTGTCGATGCAAGGCCTGAATGGATGGTGCTAACAGTACTGCCAGTACCGCCACGAGCAGTGAGACCATCAATCCTTCTAGAAACAGGTATTAGGAGCGAAGATGACCTGACACACAAACTCGTAGACATCATAAGGATCAATAATAGGTTAAGAGAACACATAGAGACAGGCGCACCCAACGCCATAATAGAAGAGGAATGGGAGCTCCTACAATACCATGTAACCACGTATTTCGACAACGAAGTACCCGGTATAAGCCCGGCCAAACATAGAAGCGGAAAAATACTGAAAGGAATAGCTCAGAGACTTAAAGGTAAGGAAGGAAGATTCCGTGGAAACCTCAGCGGAAAACGTGTAGACTTCTCAGCAAGAACAGTCATCAGTCCAGATCCTAATCTAAGCATTAACGAAGTAGGAGTACCGATCGACATAGCGAGAATACTCACCGTCCCCGAAAGGGTAACGCCATGGAATATCGATGAGCTCAGACGATACGTGCTGAACGGGCCGGAGAAATGGCCTGGAGCAAACTACGTGATTAAGCCTGACGGACGCAAGATCAATCTAAAATATGTCGATAGAAAAGCATTAGCCGAAAGCCTCGCCCCAGGATTCATTGTCGAGAGACACCTTAAAGACGGCGACATAGTTCTCTTCAACAGACAGCCCTCACTACACAGGATATCAATAATGGCACACGTAGTAAGGATACTCCCATACAAGACATTCAGGCTAAACCTCCTAGTATGCCCACCATATAACGCTGACTTCGACGGAGACGAGATGAACCTACACGTACCCCAGAGTGAAGAAGCAAGAGCGGAAGCCAGACTACTAATGCTCGTAGAGAAACACATACTTACACCACGCTACGGAGGACCCATTATAGGAGGACTACAAGACTATATCAGTGGAGCATTCCTGCTAACAAACAAGTCAACACTACTGACCAGAGAAGACGTCATAGACCTACTAGGAGTCGCAAACTATCGTGGAAGACTCCCAGAACCCGCAATACTGAAGCCCGGGCCTTACTGGACAGGAAAACAGCTTATCAGCCTATTCATACCGAAAGACTTCAACTATAAGCGCCCAGCGAAAATAGCGAGCGCATCAGCACTTAGATGTATTGATGAAGACTGTCCACACGATAGCTTGGTGGTCATAAAGAAGGGAGAATTCCTCATAGGCGTACTAGATAAGGCAAGCATAGGTAGAGAAGAGCCTGAAAGCTTCATACACTGGCTCGTAAAAGAATACGGTGAAGACATGGCACGCTTATTCATGGACTACGTCTACAGGATGTTCCTAAGATACTCCGAGAAACACGGGTTCACAATGGGCTATACAAACCTACTACTACCACCAGAAGCTAAAGAACACATTAGGAGAATAATAGAGGAGAAGAAGAAAGAAGTCTACGAGCTAATCGACAAGTACAAGAAAGGAGAACTCGAGCCAAGGCCCGGTAGGACACTAGAAGAAACACTTGAAGATGAAATAATCGACCTACTATCCAAGAAACTGCTGGACGACGTAGCCGACGCCATAACTCCCTACTTCACTCTCACAAACCCAGTAATAATCATGGCTAGGACAGGCGCTAGAGGAAACCCTGTAAATCTGACACAGATGGCTGCCCTCCTAGGCCAGCAGACAATCCGTGGAAGAAGAATAGTGCGCGGATACTTCAACAGGACACTACCGCACTTCAAACCAGGAGACCTAGGCCCTGAGGCGAGAGGATTCGTTGCCCATGGCTTCGTAGATGGTTTGAACCCTATAGAAATGTTCTTCCACGCCGCAGCTGGCAGAGAAGGACTAACAGACACAGCTGTAAGAACTAGCCAGAGCGGATACATGCAGAGAAGACTCATAAACGCCCTACAGGATCTACGTGTAGAATATGATGGAACAGTTAGACTACCTACGGGCGAGATAGTACAGTTCAGATACGGTGAAGACGGAGTAGACCCCATGAAGAGCGACCATGGAGAATCGGTTAAGATCGAGAGAGTAATAGAGAAGATTGTGGGGTGGAGAATATGAAGAAGATAAAATCGATTAAGAAGCTCGAGACCATACTCAAGGAGAACCTCGAAGGAAAGGTGAGCAAAGCAGTTTACGAGAAGCTTAGAGAGAAGCTTATCGAAATATATAAAGAACATGGATTATACGAGGAAGAGCTCCAAGCAATAATCGAGGAAACTATAAGAAGATATGATATAAGCCAAGTAGAGCCAGGCGAGCCCGTAGGCACCGTAGCCGCTCAGAGCCTGGGCGAACCATCAACACAGATGACACTCAGAACATTCCACTACGCAGGTGTAAGAGAGTTCAACATCACACTAGGTCTTCCAAGACTAATAGAGATCGTTGATGCTAGGAAGAAGCCGAGTACAGCCATAATGGAGATCTACCTCGACGAAGAACACAAATACTCTGAAGAGAAAGCAAAGGAAATCGCACGCAAAATAGAGACAACAACAATAGAGAACATCGCCAAGGAGATCATCGTCAACCCGTTTGAAGGAGCAATCATCATATTAGATCCAGAGATGCTAGCAGATAAGGGAGTAACTCCTGAAACAGTCATAAAAGTGCTCGAAAAACTAAAGCTTGGAAAAGTATATCAGGACGAAGAAGACCCTAACATTATAAGAATAGATCTTAAGCCCGAAAAAGCCGATTACACCAAGATAGAAAGGGTTCGTGTCAAGATCTCTAGGGCAAAAGTGAAAGGCATCAAGGGAATCAACAAGGTGATCATACAGAAGAGAGGAGACGAATACATACTTGTAGCCGAAGGAAGCAACCTGGCAGAAGTAATGAAGGTACCAGGCGTAGACTACAGGAGAGTATACACCAACAACATCGCCGAGATAGAAGAAGTGCTCGGAATAGAAGCCGCACGCTCAGCAATAATTAGAGAAGTAATAAACGTACTAGAGGATCAGGGTCTAGACGTAGACGTAAGACATGTGATGCTCCTAGCAGACATGATGACATGGACAGGCAAGGTCAAACAAGTAGGTAGAATGGGCATAGCAGGAGAAAAAACAGGAGTTCTCGCAAGAGCCGCTTTCGAGATGACTGTTCAGAAGCTAGCAGAAGCAGCTGTTTCCGGAGAAGAAGACCCGCTCATAGGTGTAACCGAGAACGTAATTGTTGGTCAGCCCGTACCTGTAGGTACGGGAATTGTAGAAATATATATGACTCCCTATAAACCCTATGGGCGTGGAGAAGAAGAGTAAGAGGTGTAGAGATAGAGATGCCCTCAATAGTAGATTTCATACGCGCTCTACAAATGACCTTTAAAACAGGAGAAGTAGTCATCGGAAGCAAAAAAACACTAAAACTAGTCCTACACGGCAAAGCCCGACTAGTAGTGCTGGCAAATAATGCTCCTCCGGAGCTTAAGAGGGACATAGAATATTATGCAAAACTATCAAATATACCAGTGTTCAGGTTCCCAGGCACTAATATGGAGCTAGGAGCACTCGCCGGAAAACCATTCGGCATAGCGGCTCTTGCAATAGTTGACCCAGGACAGTCAAACATATTAGAACTGGTAGAAGAAGGTGTTGAGACATGAGCGTGGAGGGTAAGAACGTAATAAAACTGACACCCGAAGAATTTCGGTACATGGCTCTCCTCCACGAGCTAACAGGAGTACATGTAAGAGACTGTATAGTCGACGAGGAAAACGGCCGCATAATATTCCTGGTAAACCCCGATGAAATAGGGAAGGCCGTAGGGCCGCGAGGAATATATGTTCAAAAACTCCGCAAACTCCTAGGCAAAAACATAGAGATAGTCGGCTTCAGCGAAAACCTCGAGGATGCCGTAAGATACTCGTTAGCCCCAGCCAGAGTCAGAGAAGTAAAACTAGTGAATAGGCCCGGCGGCAAGAAAGTAGTGTATGTCAGCGTCGAGCCGAAAGACAAGGGCCTCGCCATAGGGAGAGGCGGAAAAAACGTTGCGAGAGCAAGGATAATACTGAAAAGATATTTCGGAATAGATTCCGTAATCATAGCCTAGCAATCGGAAAAAGATAGTGTTTAAGAACCCCTACCAGACTAGTTGAAATGAATAGGAGGGTGACATAGGAATGGCTGGCAAGAAAGCACCAAACGGATTATTCGCCGCAAGAAAGCTCAAGAAGAAGAGGCTCAAGTTCAGATGGAGCCAGCGCGAGTTCAAAATAAAGATGCTCGGCCTCAAGAAGAAACACGACCCACTAGAAGGCGCGCCAATGGCTAGAGGCATAGTGCTAGAAAAAGTAGGTGTAGAGGCACGTCAGCCTAACTCAGCTGTAAGAAAATGTGTCCGCGTACAGCTGGCTAAGAACGGCAAAGTAGTAACTGCATTCGTCCCCTTCGACGGAGGAATAAACTATATCGATGAACACGACGAGGTCATAATCGAGGGTATCGGAGGACCCCGTGGACGCTCAATGGGTGACATCCCAGGAGTACGCTATAAGGTCATAATGGTGAACGGCGTATCGCTAAAAGCACTTTATCTAGGCAAGAAACAAAAGCCTATTCGCTAAGCCTGTCTTCTATACTCATATAGACCTAGATCAAGCCAGTTTATTGATCACCATATTCCTTATTCATAACCGAGAATATAACCAAAAACCATTTATAATTACGAAAAATATGACACACTAAAACAGCAGCTTAGTAAATATCATCAAATTCTTCTTCATCATCCAAATCTGTCTCGGATTCTTCATCGAGAAGATTATTCATAGCCATTTCTTCTTGCTCGTCGATCAATCTTCTACGCACATAGATCGGCTTATTTGTTAGTACGGCTAGAAATATTGCGTGGCTTGGAACCATTTTCCTCCGAATAATCATGTTTCCGTCACTGAACTCTGCTATCGCACTATAGACTGCAGTGTCAAGATTCAGCTCGTTAATAATAACTCTCTTAAGATGTTTACCCATTAACTCTATTACTTCCGGCATGCTAACCAAAATATCAACTAATCTTTCTCTATCATCTTCGATCTCTTCGCCCCGTAGTTTTTTCAAGGCAATAATTATATCGAAAGGGACACGTTCAAGATAAAAATACCTTCCATCCTCCATGACGCAAACGATCCTTGTTGAATAGAAGAACGCCTCAGTCCTTATAACACCATAAACATCCACTACCCTTACCAGTTCATCCTCCGTATAATCAGCTTGGCTCAACACTATCCCTCCAGACAAATGATTTCATGGATAAATACACCCTAATATCTGCTAGGGCATATGGCCAAGTGGTTTCACATTATTCTTAATAAGCTGGGAAACGCTTAAAGTTAAGGATTTAAAGGAGAAAACCAGTGTTGAAAAAGGCAGGTAAGAATAACTGGTGATAGGAGTGGCTGAAGAAGGTGTCATTGTTAAAGTACAGGAAATAAAGTTGTTTGGCAAGTGGAGCTATGACAATATCATTGTTAGGGATCCAGGTCTAAAGAGATACATCTGTCTTAGACCGGTATTCCTACCACATACTGGTGGAAGACATGAACACAGAAGATTCGGTAAGGCAGAAGTACCAATTGTTGAGAGATTGATAAACAAGGTAATGCGGCCCGGTCGAAACATGGGTAAAAAACACCTAGCATATAATATAGTGAAAAAAGCATTCGATCTTATCTATCTGAAAACAGGTGAAAACCCAATACAAGTACTTGTAAGAGCTATAGAGAACACCGCGCCGAGAGAAGAAACAACCAGAATAATGTATGGTGGTATCGTTTACCACGTAGCAGTAGACGTATCACCTCAGAGAAGAGTAGATCTAGCATTAAAGCACATAACAGAGGGAGCACGCGCCAAAGCATTCAATAACCCTATGCCTATCGAAGAAGCACTAGCGGATGAAATAATACTAGCAGCCAACAACGACCCCAAGAGCTATGCTGTACAGAGGAAGGAAGAGATCGAAAGAATAGCGCTGAGCAGCAGGTAACGGTTTTTAAAGTCACAATATATAATTCGATTATCAAAACAATTTATCGGAATCATCATTAATTATCATTATAATGATTTATAATGATGATTATTCGAGAATTTATTCGCTCAATGGATATCTTTATAAAGACGCTATCCTTATCTACTCTATATAGCATTGTGCTATCTGAATCTATAGAGGATTTAGATTTAGATCCCCGAGAAAGGGGTGTATAGATAATGAGCAGCAAGGAGAAACCACACCTAAACCTCGTAGTAATCGGCCACGTAGACCATGGTAAGAGCACTCTAGTAGGCCACATACTCTACCGACTAGGACTAGTAGACCAGAAGACTCTGCAGATGCTGGAAGAAGAGGCTAAGAAGAAAGGAAAAGAGACCTTCAAATACGCATGGCTTCTAGACAAGCTCAAAGAGGAGAGGGAGCGCGGAGTAACAATCGCACTAACCTACATGAAATTCGAAACAAGAAAGTACATCTTCACAATCATCGACGCTCCCGGTCACAGAGACTTCATTAAGAACATGATCACCGGTGCCAGCCAGGCAGACGCCGCCCTACTAGTTGTAAGTGCCAGAAAAGGTGAGTTCGAGGCTGGAATGAGCCCCGAGGGACAGACACGTGAGCACGCCATTCTAGCAAAGACAATGGGTATCAACCAGCTAATAGTTGCTGTAAACAAGATGGACGCAACAGAGCCGCCATGGAGCCAGAAGAGATACGAGCAGATCAAGACAATACTCGGAAAGTTCCTGAAGAGCTTAGGTTACGATATAAGCAAGATCCCATTCATCCCTGTATCAGCATGGACTGGCGACAACCTGATCGAGCGCAGCCCCAACATGCCATGGTATGATGGCCCAACACTAGTAGAAGCACTAGACATGCTAACACCGCCCCCGAAGCCGATCGACAAGCCACTAAGGATACCCATACAGGACGTATACGCTATCTCCGGAGTAGGTACTGTGCCGGTAGGCAGAGTAGAGACTGGTGTACTAAGGGTAGGTGACAAAGTAGTATTCATGCCTCCGGCAAAGGTCGGAGAAGTCAGGAGCATTGAGACCCACCACGTAAGAATCGAGAAGGCCGAGCCAGGCGATAACATCGGATTCAACGTGCGTGGTGTCTCCAAGCGTGACATTAGGCGTGGAGACGTTGCAGGACACCTGGACAAGCCACCGACAGTAGCCGAAGAATTTACAGCCCGTGTATTCATCATATGGCACCCAACAGCAATAACAGTGGGATACACACCAGTACTGCATGTCCACACAGCTAGCGTAGCATGCAGAATAGTAGAGATAAAGGCAAAGCTAGACCCGAGAACAGGTAAGGTTGTAGAGGAGAACCCACAGTTCCTAAAGATGGGTGACGCAGCAATAGTAAGATTCAAGCCGATAAAGCCGCTAGTAATCGAGAAGTACAGTGAGATACCGCCGCTCGGCAGATTCGCAATGCGTGACATGGGCAAGACCATCGGTATTGGAGTAGTGGTTGACGTCAAGCCCATGAAGATAGAGATCAAGGCTAAGTAAGGTTCTTCAATTAATAATAACCATAGGGTTTTTCTACCCCTATACACTTCTTCTATCCTTAGAACCATGCGAGCAATGGAGGCGTGAACAATGTCTATGGTAAAGATAAAGATATGGAGCACCAACGTAAACGTGCTGAACGAGTTCGTTGGAAAAATTGTTGACATAGTTAAAAAGACCGGAGTTAATATGTCAGGACCCATACCGCTCCCAACCAAACGAATGGTCGTAAGAACACTGAAACTACCACATGGAGAAGGAAAGAAGAAATGGGAAAAATGGGAGATGCGAATCCATAAACGCGTATTGTTCATAGCTGCCGATGAGAGAGTCATGAAGCATCTAATACGTATCCGTGTTCCACCCGAAATCTGGATGGAAGTAGAACTAGTTCATGGCAAAATGTAGGCCGGAATATAACTATTTTCAATAACCAGCCGTATCATCACAGTTATTAACACAATTTATAATCGAGGCAAATACATTTATAAGAATGAAAATGCGCCGGGGTGCCCGAGCGGCCTAAGGGGCTGGCCTGGAGAGCCAGTGGGCCATGGGGCCCGCGCGGGTTCGAATCCCGCCCCCGGCGCCATTATTATCTATTCTTATGAACCTAGTAGAGCAACATAATTATGGATTAACATAATACTATTTCCAAGGGATGACGAGGCGCTTTAGGTTTATGACCCCAGGGGATGAAGCCTTTCGCCCCTCCTGACCATAATGACGAATATATAAAGTTAATAGCATAGGTTCTAACATTATGTGTTAGAGGATAAACTTATAATGGCGGAGAAATATCCCTATCAAAAAGGATTATTGAGAATAAATAATGAGAGGGTGTCTAGAGGTATTGAGCGAAAGGACATTTCGGTACATTGTTAGAATAGCGGGAACAGATATTGATGGCAGTTTAAAGACAGCTTATGGTCTTGCAGAGATCAAGGGTATAGGCGTGAATCTTGCATATGCCATATGTAGAGTGCTTGGAATAGATCCAGAGATGCGAATAGGTTATCTAACAGACGAAGAAATTAAGAGAATAGAGAATTTCCTGAAATCACCCAGAGAACATAGAATACCTGCATGGATGCTTAATAGGAGAAAAGACTACACAACAGGCAAAGACATACACTTGATAGGTCCCGAGCTAATATTCTATGTCAAACAAGATATTGAGCGCGAGAAGAAAATTAAGAGCTGGCGTGGTATAAGACATGCGCTCGGCCTAAAAGTGCGTGGACAGCGTACTCGTACAACGGGCAGACTAGGAATAACCGTTGGTGTCAGGAAGAAGAGGAGGTGATCCTTGAATGGGTGACCCTAGAAAGCCGCATAAGAAATGGGAAGGACCACGTCATCCGTGGAGAAAAGAAGTACTTGAAGAAGAAATACGTCTACTCGGTACCTACGGTCTTAGAAACAAGAGAGAACTATGGATAGCCAGTACTATTATTAGAAAGTTCAGGCACCAGGCACGCTCACTACTAGCTGCACCTGCAGAAATACGTGCTAAAGCAGAAAAAGCCCTTCTAAGAAGACTATATAATCTAGGCCTGCTACCCGAGAATGCTACTCTAGAAGATATTCTATCGCTCAAAACAGAAGACCTCCTTGAGAGGAGGCTCCAAACAATTGTTTATAAGAAAGGACTTGCCCGAACAATTCATCAGGCCCGCCAGCTAATAGTTCACGGACATATAGCAATTGCTGGCAGAAGAGTTACTTCACCCGGCTACATAGTTTCTAGAGAGGAAGAAGAACTCATCGATTACGCTCCT
>JAMOVL010000018.1 GCA_027067785.1 Desulfurococcales archaeon
TTGTTAGCTCTAAAATTCTTCTCGAAAGAGCCTCATTATTTAGAATTTGATACTGCTATTAATCAGGCATTAGAGTTTGTGAATAAGGGGAAGAAGGCTATAATCCTTTATACTCGGTCAAGAGAATTCTCAGCCTCACTCTGCATCGACGATGAAAACGCGTTGAAATTCATTAAATACATAAAAGAACATACTGGCTCTTTAATATCGCTAAGAAGAAAACATCCCCATGAGGCTATTAGAATACTTAGTTCCATATTCTATTAGTTAAAAATGGTATTAACAGTAGTTGTCCTCAAAAAACTATTATGGAATTAGCGGTTCATGTAAATTAGAATTATTTTGTTCTAGCATTCATATCCTTTCTGCACAAACCTTACTGCTGTTACGTCTAAGCCTAGTTTTCTCGCTATTTCTGCGGCTGGTATACCAGTCTCTAGCATTATCTTTATCTTCTGGTAGAGATCACGTGGTAGTTTTCTACTTTTCTTGTATCCCCTGTAGTCTATGCACAGTCGTATCGGCTCATTATTTCTCTTCTTGTCTAGTATTTTCTGCTTGATATTATGTAGCCAAGTGTCTAGCTCGTCAACTATCTCTGGGTTGCTGTAGTCTGTCGCTTGCTCGAGGAAAATAGGGATAATAACCCCATCGTCAGTAATTACTAAACCGCCTCTTACTCCACGTGTTAGTTTGCTGGACCACCGGAAGCTAGGCAATAGTATTAGCCTATGGGTCATCACGTAAACATTATGCTGACCGCATATCACCATATCTACATCATGCTTTTCCATGCTATATTCTCTAAGCTTTTCTCTCAAGGTATGACATAGCATTACCTTCTTATCCCCTACTCTGATTATATACCCCTCTCCGACGACTTTCGTGGCTACACTGAGTTCTTCAAGTTCCTCCTTAATCAGGGAGATAATAGTTTTACTATCGTACTTATAGAGATCACCATCGCCCGGCACAAGTACGGCCTCATTTATCGCTAACTCGTCAACCATCCACTTGATTATATAAGACGCATATTTTGCCTTCAAGACAGGATGCACAATTAGTGATTGAAACTCTTGCTTGTTACCTTCAACTATACTTCCTAAGATTATCAGAACTCGCTCCTCGGCTTCTAGCAGTCGTAATATTGATTGTAGCCTCAATAGTAGTGTATGTAGTGCTTTAAAATCTATTAGACCTCCTATACGGAGATCGCTTATGAAGATATACACTCTCCGCATGGTTCCCACAAAAAGAAGGAGGATATTGAACCCCGCTGCTTCATAGGCTCTAGTATAGCTCGGATCTACTACTTGGATGTAAGAATTCCTAAGCGCTTCAAGTAGCGATACACGGTTGTCCTGCTTATACCTAGCTTTTCGGCAATCCGCTTTATTGGTACTCCTTCTCTATATAGTCTTACTAACTCTCTTGCTTCTTTATCATTAAGCTTATATGGATGCCCAATATGTTTGCCTTGAGCCTTTGTATGCGCCATACCTGCTTTTGTGCGCTCACTTATCATCTTCCTCTCAAGCTCATATAACGTTGCGAAGACAGCTATGATTATTGGACGAACTATGTCGTTTTTCATAGCATCCTCCAGCCAACCCTCACGGATACTGACAACCATAACATCGTTCTCGAAACAGTCATACAAGAAGTTAACTAGTGTCCTCATATTCCGGCTTAGCCTGCTTAGCTCCGCCACCACTACCGTTCCTATCTTCT
>JAMOVL010000019.1 GCA_027067785.1 Desulfurococcales archaeon
ATCCCTGACTACCACGTTGAACGGTATCTCATCGTATGCATCGTACCTGTCGCTAGCCCTCACATCGATCTTTATACCGCTGGCCCTAGCAACCGGGCCGAGGAGACCATACAGTGTTGCCTCATTTGGCTTAACGACTCCTACACCGACTAGACGTTTAAGGATTGTCTCGTCCTCCATGAATAGTTTCTTATAGTACTGGATCCTCGGGACGACTCTGTCTATGAGTTTCTTTAGCTTATCTATTTTCTCAGAGTTGAGATCTCTCCTTACACCGCCGAATATCATGTAGTCAGCTGAAACCCTGTTCCCCGTCACGATCTCCTTTGACTTCATAATGTATTCTCTATCACGCATTATGCTCATGAAGAGGCTCTCGAAACCTATTATCTCGGCCATCACGGCGTTGATAAGCATGTGGCTATGGATACGCTCGAGCTCCATTGCGAGTACTCTGAGGTATTTAGCCCTAGGACTGGGCTCCATTCCGAGTATTTGCTCTACAGCTCGGACATAGCAGTTTGCGTGGACGCCGTTACAGATTCCGCAGACCCTGCTAACTATGAATATGTCACGGTAGAAACTGTTCTTCTCTGCTAGTTTCTCGATCCCTCTATGGTTATACCCCGTGTGTACTTCTACTTTGACAACTTCTTCTCCATCAGCATATGCTTTGAGAAGCAATGGCTCGTGGAGTGCTGGGTGCTGCGGCCCGACAGGTATTTCCAGGGCGTAAGGTACTTCTATAACCTTGTCTACGGCCATATCTTTACACCCTCGCATCTTTTCTCAACGGGTAGATCCCTTTCTCGACAAGCTCCTCGGGTACGAAGAACGGTCTCCGCAGCGCTGGATTGCCCCTGAAAACAACGCCTAGCAGGTCATGTATTTCGCACTCGGGAGCTAGTGCTGCTGGAACTAGGTCTAGAATACTGTCTATCTCGGGATTTTCTCTATCAATGAATGTGCGGAGAACTATTGTTTTCTCCTCGGGGAGTACAACGACGTAGTAGTCCAGCCTTATCTTCTTATCCTTAAGCATGTCTGTGCCAACTATTGTTGCGAGGTAGAATCCTTTCTCGCCAAGCTTCTCTAGAAACTGTGTAAACACTTCCCTTATCTTCGTAGCATCGAAATCGTAGAGCTTCCTGTCAGGCTTAATTGTTCCAGCCTCTTTCAATAGGCCTGCTTCTACAAATTCATTTATCTTTTCCATCATTCAGGATCACCCTTTGCAGGGTTATTGTTGTTCTTCGAGTTTCTTCAGAAGCTTAGCAATACCGTCAATGATTGCTTCTGGTCTTGGGGGACAACCTGGGATGTACATGTCGACGGGAACTACCTTATCAGCGCCTGCATGGACGCTGTAACTTTTCGCAAAAACACCTCCACTACAAGCACATGTACCTACAGCGATAACGAACTTAGGGTCGGGCATCTGCTCGTATAGTCTCCTAAGCCTCTCCCCAGCCTTCTTGGTTACAGCTCCCGTGACTACAAGTATGTCTCCATGCCTGATGCTGGGAGCTAGCTTTATACCGAAACGCTCCACGTCGTAAAACGGGGTTAAAGCAGCTAAAACCTCTATGTCACAACCATTACACGCACCAGTATTGAAATGGACGAGCCACGGGGTATACCTTATTATTTTGGCGTTCCCGTAGCCTTCTTTTTCTTTCTCCATGAGAATCTTCCCCGGGTTAGGCTTATCCATTCAATGAATATAAAATCATAATGTTAGGATAACCTAATAATGCAGGAGCTTTATGATGATGGTTTAAATACTTGTCCATTATCTCTTATTCTGAAGCCATTAGATCCGCCGCCACTACTTGTCCGAACGCTATTCCTCCATCGCCCGGAGGTATCCTTCTCGGGATATACGCTTGTCCAACGGCGGAGCGTATTCCTTTTAAGATATACGTGTTAACAGCTGCGCCGCCAGAGACAACCACGGCACTACAGCCATAGTTAGCACATATATCCCGCGCAGCTTCTCCTAGTGCTTTGCCGAGAACATACTGTACAGTGTAAGCTATGCTTCCACGGTCTGCCCGATGCTCTAGTAGTAGCTCTACGGCGGCCTCGATGATCTTGTCCGTATCAATAATTATCACGCCGTCATCCTCGATGACTTCATAGCCTATGTCTTTGACAAGTTCATCCCTAGAATTGTTCTCGAGCATTATGGCTGGCTCGCCTTCATAGGTTCTCTTCCAACATATTCTTAGCAAAGCACTCACAGCGTCGAGGAATCTCCCAGTACTGCTGGTTTTTACGCCGAATCCTCTGCTTAACAGATTGGATACCGCATGGTATTCCTTAATGCCTCCCGGAACTAGATCTAGAAGGCCTAGACGCTCTATTATGTCTATGGCTTCGTCGCCGTAGATGTCGTATAATATGCTGTAAAGATATCTAGCGGGATACGTGATATCTCGCTCGCTTGTCAATCTATGTGTTATTAAATGGCTTGCTCTAACATACCATGGCCTCTCAGTATCGAATACAATTATTTCTCCACCCCAAATGCTCCCGTCATCCCCGTAGCCAGTGCCATCGATCGCTATTCCAACCACGGTTCCCTCTACGCCAACGTCGTATGCTGCTCCCAGCACATGCGCATAGTGGTGCTGGACTAGGATCCGCTCTAATCCTTCCTTATCAGCATATTGTTCAGCGAGAACACTGCTGTAGTACTCGGGATGCTTATCATACGCTATGATAGGCTTGTTTATCCTGTATGATCTCCTAAGGAAGTCTACCTCGTACAACAGGTCTTCCTGTGCACGAGGACTATCCATGTCG
>JAMOVL010000020.1 GCA_027067785.1 Desulfurococcales archaeon
TTTAGGGAAAACTAATATCCGAGTAGGGATATATTGAAATTGCGCTTATAATGATATGCCCTAGTTGGGTGCAATATTATGCCGGTATACAAGTGCAGTGTCAAGGGAATTGAACCGCTCAGGTTGCCTGATCTATATAGGGTCAAGCTAAGCTGCAACGATGACGTGTCCATAGAGGTCGAATTGCATGAAAAAATAATGAAGATAAGAGAATCAGAAGAGATTGAAGTGTATATTGATAAGAACAAAGATAAATGTCTACAATATGATTTCTGTGGAAGAGCACATGTTGTATCTATAACGAAATTTGAGGAATATTACCGTGTAATATTATCAATAGCAGGCCCTCTTGTAGTAATCAAACTCAAAGAACAGCCCAGATCACCGTTCAAGGTTATGAATGAACTATATGTTGGCATTAAAAAACTAGCTAAAGATTAAAGCAGTAGAAAACCGTTTTCTTAGAGCTCATTAAAAATATGTGGTAATAAAACTCTTTAAATCAATCCTCGATTATACAGGGGAACCAATGGAACCGGAAAACACAGTGCTTATTGAGCTATTTCGATATGATGATTCCGCTGAGAACGAAGTTTTTGCTGAGCTATTGGAGCTACAAAAATATCTGGCACTACGTATGGCTAAGAACAAGGAGTTAGAGTATTACATTGTATCATATAATAAAAGAGGAAGTAGTGATAAAGGAGTTGTTATTATAATTCGTGGAAAGCCACAAGATGTAAATAGAGAATCAGAACTCCTTATCGACTACATCAATAGTAAGTTTAACACTATTACTTGTAAAAAGATGAAAACTAGTACATCGGTAAAGATAGAGATCCCTATTCAAGGAAATTTTTACTAAAGCTAATACGTAGGAATTATAGGAATATAGAATTACTCGTTGTTCTCGAACATATGCATGTAACTATTAGATATCCTACACAGGTTATTAGTAGTAATAATAACCAATACCGGGGAGAAGAAAAGCTTATCATAGGTAGACCGCTCGGCAATGGTCAAGTAGCACGTGTAACAATACCTGCTAGCATACTGTTCAGACATACCCTTATAGTAGGATCTACTGGCTCAGGTAAGACCTGGACAGCAGCGTTTTTAATAAAATCTTTACATCGTCTTAAACCTTATAAGTACAGGATTATTGTTCTTGATTGGCATGGTGAGTATTCTTCTCTTTTAAAACACTGTGTATATATAGATCCCTATGATGCACCAGTAAACATCGTTGATCCAGGAACGCTATCTTGGCTGGAAATACTATATGATGTACTAGGGCTAACGGATCCGCAAGCATATCTTTTACAAAAAATTATTGCAGAGATAAGTCCATCGACATTGATAGATATTAAGAAACTCTATGGGTTAATAGAACAGAAGGATTATGACGAAGCTAAGTGGTTAAGAGAAGTTAAATATGCATTATTGAGAAGACTAGCGCCACTAGTTTATGGAGATAATTACAGGTTATTCAGTGCTCATAAAGATTTTCTCAGAACATTTCGTAAAAAGAATACTTATGTAGTGGATCTTAGTAGGATAAGGGATATTAGGGTTAAGAGTATCTACGCTACGTTTATTGCTCGTTATGTTTTCGACTATGCATTAAGAAAAATCGTTCCTAATACTATTTTGGTTATTGAAGAAGCGCATAATCTGCTTAGTAAGAGTAACTCTTCAAATATAATTAGCCGTATGCTGTCCGAGATACGTAAGTTTGGGGTGGGTGTTATAATTGTTACGCAGTCGCCGAGCGGGCTTGACGATGATATTATGAAGAATACTGGGTCTAAGATAGTTCACTCGATAAAATCATCGATAGATTTAGAAATTATTTCAAAATCTCTTGTACTTGATAAGCGCGTTGTGAGCATAATACCTTATCTTGAACCGGGAGAAGCTGTTGTAGCCCTACCCAATTATAAAAAGCCTTTACTAGTTAAAATAGGGGATTACTTTGAAAAACCTTGATGCCTTTACTCTTCCTCTTCTTCTCCGGATTTTCCTGTTTCTTCAGGCTTCTCTACTTTGCTGGCTGCAATGATATCGTCTATTCTGAGTATTATTGTTGCAGCCTCTGTGCCAGCCTTAAGGGCGTTTGCCTTTATGCTTACGGGCTCGATGACACCGAGCTCCATCATGTTCGCTAGATCTCCTGTGAACACATTGACGCCTGTCCACTTACCTTCAGGAGTCTCGTGGGCTGCTCTTAGCTTCATTATTATCTCTACGGGGTCTAGTCCAGCGTTCTCGGATAACGCCATTACTAGTCCTTCGAGCGCTTTTGCGAATGCTTCGATCGCTAGCTGTTCTTTGCCTCCGACAGTCTTTGCGAACTTCCTTAGATGCTTAGCTAGTTCTGTCTCAACTGCTCCTCCTCCAGCAACGATCTTGCCGTCCTTAATGGCGTCTGCGACTGCTGCTAGTGCGTCTCTGAGGCTTCTCTCTGCTTCGTCGACTAGTCTCTCTAATCCGCCACGTATCACTATGCTTACCGCCTTGGGGTTCTTGCATCCCTCGATGAACACCATCTTGTCTTCTCCGACTTTTCTCTCTTCTACTAGTTTTGCCTCGCCGAGGTCTTCGGGTCTTAGATCGTCAATGTTGCTTACTATTCTTCCTCCTGTTGCTCTTTCTAGTTTTTCCATGTCGCTTCTCTTTACTCTTCTTACTGCTAGTATTCCTTTCTTGGCGAGGAAGTGCTGCGCAACCTCATCAATACCCTTCTGACAAATCACAACATTAGCACCAGTCGAAGCAATCTTATCAACCATCT
>JAMOVL010000021.1 GCA_027067785.1 Desulfurococcales archaeon
GTCATAGTACATCAGTACGTGGAATACTAGACAACATATGGTCAGGACGCGACCTCTAGCCTCACAGCCCTTGTACACGGCTCGGGCCAGGGCAGAGCTCTTCATCCCATCATAATATCACCGTAAAATGGAAACTATACTTTTCTGGCCACTAACTGGTCAGATCAGATTATAAAGAGAGATATCTATGAACAATACATATACATTAGCATGGTGATAAGGAATGTGTCCCGAAGAAACATATGCTCATAAAAACAGTGGGAAAGAGGGTTCAGACACTGAAGAACTACGCGAGATCTTCACGGCTATAGCGGATTTCATAAAGCAGATCAAGTCGGAGCTAAAAGAACTACTAATGACAAGCTATGAGGCGCTAAACGGAGAAAAGCTGGGCGAAGAAGTATCTAAGTTCTATAAATCCTTGGTAGAGAAAGGTGTCCCTAAAGAGTTAGCCGAGAAAATGACTATGGAGTACTTCCATAAGAGATTAGAAGCAGTACCTGATATCGGGAAGATACTGTCAAGCTTTAAGATGCTAAGCGGCAAGAAAGGTGTTGGCCTACCTAGAGAGGGCGGTATAAAACTAGAGATGAAACTCCCTTCGAAAGATAAGGAAGAAGGCGAGGAAAAGAAGGAGTAATCAAATAAGTAAAGCACTGTATTTATGCTGACCGGTTATGGGCAGGGAAGACTAGTGCCGCCGCAAAACGAAGAGGAAAGACTCAATCGTCTCGAAAAGCTTGTGGAGACAATACTGTATAAGCTAGAACAAATAGAATCTATGCTCAGATCAACAGGGGACCCGGAACTAATGCTGGCGGCCGAGCTAGTATCAGCTTTTTCCCTGCCCGCGACTAAGTCTCTAGAAGCTGCTTCGATAGTCATGGACATACTCAAGAGGATACGTGTCCTCGACCAGATAAGCAAGTCAATAATTGAGGCGATGTCTACATGCGAGCCGCTCACGATATCGGAGATAACGAGGAGAGTAAGAGAACTAAGAGGCACAGCATCCAGGAGAATAGTAAGGGAGAGACTAAGAAGACTAATGGAGAAACAAGTAATCGTCGAGACAGGCGAGAAAAGAAGGCTTTACATCCTAAGAAAATGCCTGGAAAACAAGCAATCCAAATAACAGGGTTATTATTCAGACTAGCCTGGGAGCTAACGACAATGCTCCTAGAGATTAAGGCAACCCTCTGGATCAAGAAGATAAACTATAAACGTAAATTCAAAGCAAAAGTCAAGAAACTACCTCCGCGCTTACAAGAAGAATTGATAAAATATTATGAGGAAAGACTAGACAAGTACAGTGTAGGACTAAGAGATATCTTGAAGATGATGAGCTCGGGAAAGCAGAGAATACTCGATGAAGAAGGTCTTGAGTACTGATAAAATATATCAGAGCGATTAAATCACGCATTGAAACACAGTTTTTCCAAAATGTTTATTCAACATTTGAGGATAATTTCTACCCTACTTATAATAAGAGTTATAGACAAGTATTGTGTTGGCGGCTGGAAATAAGTCGTGTAATAACGGCTTATAAAGCCTCTCAGAGATCATGGGCTTATACGGCTCATAAGGTCTCTGGAAGGTGTCCAGTCGCCGTCTCTGTCCCATGGGGATGTACTCCTTATGGGATGGAGATCAATTATATGCAGTAATTTATACAAGTGATGAAAAACATATTACCGTGTTATGAATAATTTATGATTTGATGATAGGCTTGAATATTCGTTTAGCACTAGTCATATTATTCATAGTATTCATAATAGCTGGCTCCCTCATAGTTCTTGAGCTGAACAGGAATGTAGTGATAAATCCATATAAGAAATATATTGTGACGAAGAAGATCGATGATTGGCAGGTAACTTGCTCGCTTGTACCGGAGAATATATTCTCTAATCAGAACTTTGAAGTAACGGCTACGGCAAAATATCTCGGGACGAGAACGTATAGAGTATATGTTGTCTCACCTATAGCTCCTGAAATAATAGTGCGTAGCGCTAGTAACGGTAGCGTAGCATATTCAGTTATAGTTCCATCGGTTACGAGGTTAGAGACGATCAAGCCCGGTACTACTTATAATTTCTCCGTCGTGATAGGGCCTAACTCGTCATTCGCTAAACATACTTTTACACCGGGCAAGTATATTGTCGAGGTCAAAATGGTTATTCCGGTATCAAACTCGACAGGAGGTATCAGCGTCTATCTAAAACTAAACGTTAGGTAGTGTCTAAAATAAACTATTTTTCAAGCCTCTCCTCCATTAGCTCTACTATTCTGAGCAATGCCTTACCCGCTTCTGTCAAACTGTATCCTTTACCGAGGAACTTCGCTTTTCTCGCTATTATCAGCGCCGTCTTCACGGTATCTATGTCTAGCTTGGTCTCATTAACTAGTCTAGCAACATCATCTGTACCGATCTCTCGGACTTTCTTCAGCACTTTTATCAGCGGAGGATATATCGGCGTAGCAATTCCTTTCTCCATACCCATTAGTACTTGTTTTAATAGCTCACCAATTTCTGTAAGAACAATATACCCTACCGGTGTTGTCTTTACGTAGCCTCTTGTCTCCAGCTTGTCTAGTGCCATGCTAATATCTTCACCATAGTGTTTAAACGAGTCTATGATCATGTTTCGAGGCAGGCTTTTATCCACCGGGAGCCTCCTAATAATCAGTGCCTCTAGGCCTGTCAAGAACAAGCTCTTCGTAGCACTTCTCGATGCTTTCTGAAGTGCTAATCCATATTTTGTAGGTCCACCCGACCCCACTACTCCTTGATCCCTGGCAATCCCTATCCATTCCTCTAATGGCCCACGGCCAGCATCAGCTTCTATGAGGCTCCGCGAAGCTAGAATAGTTACTGGTCTGGACTGGCTTGCCCTTAGGATTTCATCGGCGTATCTCGTTGTCTTAAACGTTTCACGCTTGTTAAACTCTATACGTTCGACAAGACCCATTGATTCTAGATGGTATAGTGTCAGAGTTATGCTATAGTATTCGCCGCTCCACTCGTTCTCGAGCCTCTGCTTAAGCTTTTTCAGAGTCGGCGCTTCCTCGGGATTGCTCTTTACTTTCTCCCACTGCTCAACGATCTTTCTCAGTAACAATAGTTCTTTGGCCGAGATACTATAAGGAGGTGTTTCTTCTGGATGACTGATAAGTCTCCACGCCCTCATAGCTTGTCTCGCGGCTTTTGTGAGCGCTCCCGTGCCTGATACATAGCCTATCTTCCCAATGATCTCACGGATATCGTCAGGTATTTTCTCGCCTTTCTCTAGTTTGACTAATACATCATATATTGTACGGTTAAGAAGAACGGGTACGGGCGCATCAATATTCAACTCTCTAAAAGCCGATCTCAGTATTCTAGCGGGCTTAGTTAACGCCATGTAGTGGCCATAAGGAATAGATTTGACTATGAGCCCCATAGCCTCCAGCGAGTCTAGGAAGCTAGCCATACTATAGAATTTCTTCTCGGCTGGGCCTTCAGGAACAGATAATATCTCGGCGGCGATAGCTTTGGTTATAACTAGTCGTTTCTCCATAGAATCCAGCGCTTCGATAACCTCATAGACTCCTAGAGCAGATGATCCCTCGAATAACAGGCCTCTCTCCTCGATGATCCCCCTTAGTTTTTCGGGTATATAGCCTCCGGCTTCGATGCTTGCTTTGAGCAGATTATATATTCTCGAGTCTATCCATGGGTCTGCCGACGGCTTTCCCAGGGATTCCCATATCTCGAGGATCCTTCTGGCTTGATCTGTTGTTCTGAACTTATCGGTATCCATAATATCTACAAGACCCTGTACATACATGTCCAGAAGTACTTGTAAGTGTTCTTTCTTAGTGCCGCCAACGATTTCCTTAACATCATTGAGGGTAAACCATCCCTTATCCATCCTGTTCTCTAATACCCTGAGCATTTTCTGCGTGATGTATACCATGAATACCACCTGGAAATCCATAATATTTATGTATGGCTTAAATAGTTTATCATGATATAATACATTTGATTTTGATAAAATAATATATTCATTATAATGAATAGATTACTTTGTCAAAATATAGAAAAACACAATCTATATTGAGTTAACAATCCTAGTAATAGAAGAAACTATCACATCAGGCTTCTCATAAAGGATCATATGGCCAGCGTCTTCAACAACTACAAGCCTAGAACCAGGCATTAACTGGCTAACCTTTCTCGCTGCTTCGGGAGGCGTCACTACATCATCTGCACCTACGATGATCTCGGATTTAACATTAGTATTCCTTAGTTTCTCCGGGGCTCTCCATCCATGGAAGTACTTCGAGTACCTGAAAACATGGGGCGGTAGTCCTTCGATATAATCAGTATTATCCTTCATGAACTCCTCGAACACACTGTATGGCGTCTTGGGGCTGAAGAATAGTTTCCTGTAGAATCTCCTAGTCAACGGGTTATTCTTGAAGAAAAGAGGCTTCCAGAGAAACGGTGGTGTATGAATGATTATCTTATCTATTAGGTCCATCTTCATCTCATAGGGTGGGCCGACAAGAATAGTGGCGGGTATATCATTGTATTTCACAATGTACTCCATAGATACTACACAGCCAAAACTATGGCCTACAACAATCGTTGCGGAGGGATCTAGGTCGAACAACTCCATAAGACTCCTCAAGTCATCAACATAATCATTAATACTTACTTTCTCCGGCTTCTCGGAGCCACCATAACCCCTCATATCCGGTACTAGGAGAGTGTAGCCCTTAGTCTCTAGAAGCCTGACAACGTACTTCCAGTTACTCATCTGACCAGGCATGCCGTGCAGTAAAACAATATTTGGAACACCAGCTTTTCTATATAGAACTTTAGGCTTTACATCACCTACCTCAACATCAATAATCTTGGGCTTCAAAACATCATCACGTCTTTACCGAGTCATCGATAAATATATTCTGTATCAATGCTATAATAACTGATCCTGCCCGGAAAAGGCAATGTATTATAGAGAAATACGTTATTCGAGAACAAAGGGAGCAGTAATGGGGAAGGTTAAGGTAAAGATCATTGACACGGAGCAAGAATGGATTGTCGAGATAAGTGCTCCTACTAGCATTAAAGATATACTTGAGAAAATAGGTTTGAGCCCCGAGGAATACATAGTGTCTAAGAACGGTGAGGTTGTACCGGAAGACGAAGAAGTAAGCGACGGAGACACTATAATCTTGTACCCGGTGGTCTCAGGTGGTTAACTGTAGTTTCTGTGGCCGCAGAGCAGTATATGTCTCGAGAGCTCTGGGTAAAGCGTATTGTAAAAAACACTTCCTCGAATACTTCGACAAGAAGGTTAGGCGAACTATAAGAAAATACAAGATGTTCAGCGAGAAGGAGACAATAATAGTCGCTGTTTCGGGCGGGAAGGACTCATTGGCGCTTCTACACTACTTGGTGAAATTATCGAAACGAGTCCCAGGATGGACTATTAAGGCGCTCCTAATAGATGAGGGGATAAAGGGCTACCGGGAAATAGCGATCCAGGACTTCCTCAGAGTTGTGAGAGAACTAGGTGTAGAGTATAGGATTGTCAGGTTTAAGGATGAGTTCGGATACACGTTGGACGAGATTATAGAGATAGGTAGGAGGAAAGGCTTACCATATCATCCATGTAGTTACTGCGGAGTATTCCGTAGGTATCTCCTCAATAAAGCAGCTAGAGAAATGGGTGGAACTGTTCTAGCAACAGCGCATAACCTTGACGACGTGATCCAGACGTACTTGATGAACATTATTAAGAATAGCTGGGAGAAGATAGTCCGACTCGGCCCTGTCAGCGGCGTTGCTGGTCATCCACGATTTGTCCGTAAAGTTAAGCCTTTCTACGAAATACTTGAAAAGGAGAGCGCACTATACGCTGTTCTAAACAACTTGTACCCTAAGTTTGTCGAATGCCCTTATGCTCAGCAGAGTATGCGCTGGTATCTACGTAAATACATTAATAAGCTTGAGGAAATGTACCCGGGCACAAAATACTCGATGCTACGTAGTCTATTAAGGATAATAAGTCTGCTAGAAGACAAAGCAGATAAGATCCTTGAGGGAGAGATAAGGAGCTGTAGAATATGTGGTGAACCAGCATCACATGAACTATGTAGAGCATGTACCTATAGGCTTGAGCTAGGTATAATGGATGAACAAGGCAACATAATAACAAATAAGTTGGAAAGCAAATAGTTTATTCACGTAATTTTCTAGATAATTTTGTTGGAAACAATCTTCAATCACTAGTTTAATAACCCGTTATGACTCAGAAATAGAAAACAACAATACATGGCTAAAGAATAGAAAGGGAGAATATATGCGCTCAGATCCTACTAGAAGGGTTTTCTCAAGCGTACTAGAACTAATACCAAATATTTGGCCTACTCCCCTGGTTAGACTCGCAAATTTATCTAGCAATAACTATCATGTATGGGCCAAACTAGAGTATTTCAACCCGTTCAGCCACAGCATAAAAGACCGGCCCGTCTGGAACATGGTTGTAAAAGCCCATGAGAAATGTATTGAATGCGGGAAACTATATGAAGCAACATCAGGTAATGTAGGTATAGCATTGGCCTCGATATCGAACATTCTAGGAATAACGTTCAGAGCCTATATCCCCAAGCCAACCCCGAGGATCACCGAGGTATTACTGAAGATACTTGGCGCCGAGATAATTAGGACGGAATACATGACTATCTCGCCCGAAATGGTTGAAATGGTGAAGAGAGAAGCGCGGAGGGATGGAGCGATCAACCTCAACCAGTTCGAGAATGATGATAATCTCGAAGCACATCTCAAATATACTGCTCCTGAACTGGATGAACAATTAGTAAGTATAGGAAGAGCCCCGCCACGCGCCATAATAGCAGGGATAGGTACATCGGGACATATAAGTGGATTATCGTTCTATTTCAAGAAAAAATACGGGGACAAGGTAAAGATCATAGGAGTAATTCCTGCCAAGGGATCATCAATACCGGGCATCAAACGTTTAGAAGCTAGGCCCAAATGGCTCACAGAAGCGGAGATCGACGAAGTAGTTGAGGTTACGAGAGAAGAGGCAATAGAGTCATCAATACTTGTGGCTAGAAAAGAAGGATTACTGATTGGTTTAAGCTCGGGTGCCGTCTTAAGTGCTTATGCGAGGATCAAGGAAAAATACGGGCCCGGAGACTATGTCCTGATATTCCCCGATGATGTATTCAAGTATATTGAGTACTTCGACGAGTACTTCTCGAGGAAAGGAGACAGGAAACTTTTCTGTTAGCTAAATAGTTTTTGTATTACAACTAGCTTATTACTAAAACCTACAATTGTTTAATTTCTCGCTAAAACATAGTATTGATAACGTATTACTATTTCAGCATAGTATGCTTTGCCCCAAAGATTGTCAGTATACTAAGTCTACGGAGATGCCGCCGTATTGCTTGTCCCGTATATCGAGAAGAAGATACTGTACGGCATACTGATAGGAGTTATCTCTGGCTTTGCAGGTGTCGGATTCTATTATCTTGTATCACTTGTGGCCCGGGTAGTAGGTACCGTAATGATGTCAACATATACCGGGTGGACACCAGATCTATCATTATATGCTGTTACAGCAACTAATAGGATACTCATTCTACTTATCCTACCCATAGCAGCTCTCATCAGCGGGATAATAGTATATGGCTTGGCTCCCGAGGCCGAAGGCCCAGGCGTGGATCCAACTATTGAGGCCTATCATCACTTGAAAAGACTTCATCTCCACCTACCACTAGTAAAGGCCGTTGCGTCCTCAATACTCATAGGGTCAGGCGGTAGCGGGGGTCTACAGGGCCCCGGGCTCCAAATAGGCGGAGGTATAGGATATACAGTTTCAACATTATTGAAGCTCGGTATACGCTACAAGAGAATACTGATGATCGCTGGGATGGCTGGCACATTATCCGCCGTATTCCATAGCCCTATAGGAGCGGCGCTTTTCGCCGTAGAAGTGCTTTATAGGAGAGACATAGAGGCTGAAGGGATAGTTTCATCGCTAATATCGTCGATAACAGCTTACGCTATATCAACACATATAATGGGCTATACATGGCTATTGCCCCGCCTGATATACAATATGATCCAGTTATTTACTCCAACGATGCTCCTAAACTATATATTATTAGCAGTACTGTCAGCGTTCTTCGCTCTACTCTATATCAGAACATTTCATCTCATTAAGAGGTTCGCCGACAAGATAAAACTAGAAGGCTTAAAGCGAGCACTGATCCCGGCCGCCATGACTGTACCAGTAGGGTTAATCGGTTACTACGTACCGTATATTCTGGGCAGCGGCACGGGTATGTTATCACAAATACTCATCATGAGCCACGATAATAGTTTCGAAATAAATGTTCTAGGCCTCGGGGTAGCGGCAAGCCTGCTAGTACTGGTCTTATTGAAAATACTCGTGACAAGCCTCAGTATGGGTAGTGGTGGAAGCGGAGGATTATTCGCTCCCGCTGTCTTCATAGGCGGCACACTGGGCCTTTTCTACGGAATAGTCCTAGGATCACCGACTACCGGGATACCGCCTTACTTCTTCGCATATATGGGTATAGCATCGTTCTTCGGAGCCGCGACCAACACGCCGTTCGCAACATCCTTCATGGTGGCGGAGATGAGTGGTGACTACTATGTATTGTTACCAGCACTAATATCCTCGCTAATATCGAACGAGATAATCAGATACGACACACTATACAGATCACAGCCTGTCAGGAGGCCTCCAACGACAATAGTCACGCCACGGGAACTACTAGAACTAATCGATGAGAAAATACTTAGAAGTTTAAAGGTATGGGAGCTCGCTATAAAGGAAAAGATAGTTCTTACCAAAGAACGGGATTTGAATGCCGTCGACAAAGCATTACTAAGAAGATACGGTGAAACGGTAATCCCGGTTCTCGTTAATAATGGATTATATGGTGTAATAGATCTAAGAAGACAAGCCATTGTAAAAGATGTTCCAACAATCGATTATATGTCTAGCATATACGAAGCATTAATAACAATGGATCAAAAGGGACTCGACTACCTTATTGTTTTGAAAAACAATGATGTAATCGGCGTCATTACACTAGGCGAGATAATAAGATCATTATCACCACTAATATATGAAAATCAAATAAGCCTGCTTAACAAATCACATAGTCTCTGAGCACTAGTTCTAATAATAGTGAATTTTCTGATGAGAACATCTATGTCATCGTCAGGATTTTCGAGTACATCGTCTATTTCACTCATCATACCCTCTATGACACCCTTTATCGCAGAATAATATTTTGATACACGGTGTTTTCTCAGCCAATCATCCAATCGTTTCAGATCTTTCTTCGTCTTCCTTAGATCTTTCAATGCCGAATCAATATACATGATCGCCATACCCCTAGAACTAATAGGCATACCGGCGAAAGCAGTCATTATGAGAATACGATCTCTTTTCTCCATTTTTAGACGTTCAATAGTTCTTTTAGCTACCAATAGCTTACCAACCGCGATCTCAAGCCTCTCGACGATCTCACCGGCTTTTCTAGAGGGATCTTTCCTGAAGAGCAACGGGTCTATTTCCTCCCATATAGCTCTGCTAGCCCACCGATCTCATAGAATAATGGGTTCTCAAGCTCTGAAGGCATCATTCTCCACTCCCAATTGCCTGTTGTTGTACCCGGTCTATTCATGCGTGCCTCAGAACCTAATCCTAGAATGTCTTGAACAGGTATAATTGCTAGTCTTGAAACACTCATTAGAGCTAATCTGATAAATACTCGGGATACATTGTTATGGTTGACATCAACACCCGTATATGATGCAATAAGTTTTCTCTGTTCCTCTGTGGCCTCTTCAATAAACCATCCCTTAACAGTATTGGTGTCGTGCGTTGATGTATAAACTACATAGTTTTCCCCATGATTATGTGGGAGATACGGATTATCTGGATCGCTCCATGCGAATACTAGAACTTTCATACCTGGCAATCCATATTTTCTCATGACTTCTCTTACATCAGGCGTTATGACGCCTAGATCCTCAGCTACGAATGGTAATACGGGAAAATACTTCGTAATAGTTTTGAAGAACTCCTCATAGGGTACTTTGACCCATTTACCGTTAATGGCTGTCTCAGCGTCTCCAGGAACTTCCCAGTAGGCTATAAGTCCTCTGAAGTGATCGATCCTCACTAGATCGTATAGTTTACAGGTACGCCTAAGCCTCTCGATCCACCATTTAAAACCTGTATCTCTGAGGTTCTCCCAATTATAAACTGGTGTGCCCCATAACTGACCTGTCGGGCTGAAATAATCCGGTGGAACACCACTCACATACTCGGGGCGTCCGTCTTTTCTCAGCTTGAATATGTCTTGGTGGCCCCACACATCAGCGCTGTCGAGACTGACATAGATCGGGATATCGCCGAAGATATTGATTCCTTTTCGATTAGCATATCTTTTAAGATGCGACCATTGACGTTCGAAGACGTATTGTTCGAAATAATAGTATTGAACAATATCACTATGTCTTTCTCTGATCTCGGACAACGCAGTTATATCATGTCTGCGGAGTCTTTCGGGCCATTCATACCATGGTTTCCCCATGATTTTCTTTATTGTCATAAATAAAGCATAGTCTTCAAGCCAGTACCTGTTTTCCTCTATGAAATCATCGAATCCCGGTAAATGATGAAGATTTCCTTCTTTGTTGATGTTTTCAAAGGCTTTGGCTAAGATGTTTTCTTTCAATTTATATGCATTGCTATAACAAACTTTTCTCAAACATTTGTTCTCAATACCTCTCACTTCGGAAGCCTTTATCAAGCCTTCATCCACGAGCTTCTCGGGACTTATAAGTAACGGATTACCAGCAAAAGCCGAGACACTACTATATGGAGAA
>JAMOVL010000022.1 GCA_027067785.1 Desulfurococcales archaeon
GGGTGGGCGGTGCGAGGTAGTCGAGTGTCTCCTCTAGCCCGTCTACGTCTAACCCCTCATCATCCATAATATAGTACTAATGTATTGTGGATGCTTTTCTACCTCCCTATGCCGGGCATAGGAGCCTCCGACCCCACATATCCGGCGCGAACCCGTATCGTGGTAGCTGAGCCCCCTGCCAGCCCGGAGCTGCACCCGGGGCTAGCGCCGGAGCCCGGGGCTGAAGTCGGTAGCGAGGCGAAGCCCCGGGAAAAACGCCGACGAAAATAGGCCCCGCAACCCGCGCAAACGTAGACATGGAGGAGAGGCACAGCTACCAGGAAACGCCGAGGCGCTCACAGCCAGAGCGCCTGAAAAGCCGGAAACATGGGGCCACAATATAGGCTGAGGGCAGAGAGATAGAGGCGTTCATCGAAGAAAGGATGAGGCGGGGCTCGAACTCCTAGACAAGATCGGCGAAGCCAGGGGCACAGAAGAGTACACGCGGACAGCACCCAGCTCATAAGACAGGACAGGGATGCCGGGGCGGCGCTAGTAGCGGGCGCCGGCGCCCGCGAGACCAGTACTCCGAGAGACGTGGCGGATCAGGGAGGGTCGGCCCCGATTTTGCTGGGGAGCATGGGGGGTTGGCGGGGGCTTGCTGGGCGGAAGCCTAATTGGCCTGCGTGGCGTATCTAGCATGGGTGGTGCTGCTGTCTAGGGTTATAAGAGTGAGGTATGAGAAGGGTGTGCTGAAGCCGCTCGATAAGGTTGAGTTTAAGGAAGGCGAAGAACTCTTAGTCAAAGTTGTGGAGGCTGAGGAGAGGAGAAGGGTTCTCCGCAGGTATCGTGGGGTGCTAGGCTCTGTGCCTAAGGAGCTCCTCGACAGGTTTATGCTGGAGGCGGAGGAGCAGTAATGCTTTTCCTGGATACTAATGCGGTTCTCTACTATCTCCACGGTGTAGAGCCATACTCCCGGGCTGTAGAGGACCTAGTCTCGGAGGAGGATGAGCTGTATACGAGTGTGCGTGTGCTGGACGAGGCTATTTTCACGATAGTTAGGACGGGCGCGTGGACGAAGCTGGGTATACGTCGTATAGAAAAGCTGAGGGAGTATATAAGGGAGCATGGATACGGGCCGTTTAAGGACGATGTTGACGAGCTATACAGGTTTCTTGGTGACCTAAATGTGGTAGTGGTTGGAGACAAGGCCATGCCCCAAGAGCTTAGAGAAGCGGCTGAGAGGTTTCACCTATTACCGGCCGATGCAGTCATTGCCCTAACGTGCAGGCACCATGGTATAGATACGATCCTGACTTTCGACGAGGACTTCAGGCGGGTGCCATGGCTCCGCGTAGCCCCCTAGAGCCGCGGCCGCCGGGTTGGGCATGATTTCCCGGCCCCGGGGGGCACCGGGGGGTGTGTGGGTTAGGCGTGTATCGGAGATGCGGCTCTAGGTGGCCGTGTTCCTCGTGGCGCTGTTTGCCGCAGCGGTTTCTGAAGCGATGCTCCGCTGTACGTGTTTACGGTGTCTCGGGGACCGTCTTGGACATCTATAGGTATCTGAGGGTATAGGCATGAGCCTCTCACGCTGGCTCCGTGCCCGTCCACTGCTTCCACGGGGCCGGTAGCGTCCCGGTGCACGAGCTGGCGTATAGTGAGAGTGGGCCGTGGCAGGGAGGTTTTTATGTGAGGGCTGGAGCCTGCGACGGGGGAGGTTGTTGCGTGAGGAGGATCTGCTTAGGAGGATAGTTGTTGACCCCGGGGTTATGGCTGGGAAGCCCGTGATCAGGGGTACACGGATTACCGTCGACGTCATACTTGAGCTTTTGGCTGCCGGCATGGAGCCAGAGAGATAGCCGAAGACTACCGCATAAGTGTCGAGGATGTTAGGGCAGCGCTCCTATATGCGGCCAAGATCCTAGGCAGAGAGGAGGCGGCTGAGGCGGGGCCTAGGCCTCTACTTGACGAGAATACCGGGCCTTGAGGTGTACTATGAGCTGTCCACGCCCCGGGCTATCACGTACACCCGGTATTTATGGAGCCGATGGGCGTCCGACGAGAAGTTGCCGAGAAAGCCAGGAGGCATGGCAAGGCCGTAGCGGCTATCGACAAGGATTTGGGTACCCCGCCCAGGCCTTAGGCCGCCCGGAGCAGCCATCCCGAGGCTGAGGAACCCACGGATACCTAGTAGGATCAAAGCGATACCAAGAACGCTGAGCCCCAGAGAACAACTATACGGCTATGCAACCACCGTATCCGAGACCCGGATTAAGAGAAAGCCAATAGAAGCATGACCCCTCGGAGGGCCCCCGGGGCATGGTGCATTCTCGCCAGCAGCCACTACTATATTACTGGCTTCTCCAAGTATCCCGGAGAACACGCAGAGACCCCAGAGCCACCCATGAGAAGACAGAGGATCCCTAGAAAGCATTAAATCCTAGACCCCGAGCCAACTACACAGGCAAAATGATAACCAGCAAAGTCTCCAGAAAAGGCCTAGTAAACATACCCACAAAGGTCAGAGAAAGCCTAGGCATAGAGGAAGGAGACCTCCTCCAATGGACCATAAACACACGCAGCAGAACCGCCACCATACGAGTAGTAAAGAACCCCGCCGAAAAACTCAAAGCCAAGTACATAAAAAGCCACTGCGGACACACAATAGCTTTCACTTCACTAATATCTATAGACGTACACTAAAGAGCCTAGTAAGATAGGAGCACAGTTTATTTCCATAAACTAAAAGATTATAACTATCTTTCCATTTTATATAAAAATACCAAAGACTAATTGACTTTCTATATACTACAAATATACATCTAACAAAGCTAGAAATTCACAAACCCGGGATCTTCGCTACGAATACCAGTAAAATTCCATAAAATACTCTTTTTTATCAAAAATTACTAATTGAAAACACTTTTTATAAAGCCATGTAATTATATATAAAACATACTAGACCCACCTGAAATATGTGATAAACATGACTAAAAATACAAATAACAAAAGAAGTAATAGAGAAAGGTTTGCTTCAAAAATAAATAATGATAATCCTATGAATGAACTATTAAAAATCATCCGTACCCTTCCAATTCTATCATCAAACGAATTAAAAAAGTCTAATAAATGCAAGAAAAGTCTTAGAAACTTCAGAGAACATCTATTCGAAGAAGAACTAGACAATATCTCGAAACAACTTTCAAACTTATCACCAAACCAGCTATTAATACTACTTGAACTCATTAAAAATTTTGATAGAATTAAGAATGAAGTAAAATACGTCTTAAAATCATTGTTTAAAAGTCATTTTAGGAATACTATAGAAGAAACATTAAAGTCAGACGATGAAAGCTATGCTCTAATCATCGAAGAGGCATATAGGCAATTTCAGAGTAAACTAGAAAATGTAGAAGAATGTAGAAAACACTTCGACTATCCTGATATATCGGGAAAAACCTATTTAGGCTTATTTACTGCCTCATTCATTACTTCGCTTATTCTTAATCTCTTGACCGGAAAAATTAATTTCTATGAGGCACGAAGAATTATAGATACATTTGAGTACGACTTTATAATATCCTATATTTTTGTAAGCACTAGGAGTCATACAGTTTTTGAAATTTCCATCGAAAAATCTTCTTCAAAACGTGTAAGAGAACTACTGAACTCACTTCTAGAGCTATTTAATAAACCAGTGGAACTAAGAAGAAGATACATACAGGCACGAAATTACCTGAGCGAAAAGGAATTCCCTTTTGACTTAAAACATCCTCTTATTAGACGTAGAAAGTTTTTTGAAAACGAATGGACATCTCTAATCATGGTCGCTTTCAGGAAAGGTGAAAGGAGAACGTTACTTAGGATGGATCCCTATAAGGGGGTTAAAATAGAGACATATTTCCCTGCATCTCCTTTCTACTTTGAACTAGCAGTATCAGAAAAGAAAGATAAACTACTACTTATGATGAATATGTCACCTAGTCGTAAACAAGTAGACGAAGTTGCTAAGTTCATCTTTGCAAAAATACTACATATTGACATTAGCTCAATATCTTTTCAAAAGTATATAGATTCCTTAAACCCTACACAATACAAAATCTCTTCAGAAACATTAATTAAAAAACTCAATCAAGTATTAGAAGGAAGTCCCTCTACAATAGTAAAAAATCTCAAATCATTTGAATCACTATTAAAAAATGATTTAAGTAAAGCCACTAATACATTACCATTTACCTATAAAGATGATCTAAAAGAACTCTCTTCGACACTAAAGCTAGCTGGCGTTATACTTGAATATAAGCTTGGCGAGCATAAAATCCTATCTATATCCTCGGAGCTTTCTCCATTCATAGAGCAGACTCATATATCAGCAAATCCCGATGATGTTTATACCCTAATAGCAAAACTTATTCGTACTAAAACTGAGATACATAAACACATCGAAAATCTTGTAGAAAGACAAGACCGCATCGCGAGCAACATCTCCCTTGTATTTACGTCTAAATTAAACCAAGAAAAACCAGCAGAAATAATAATCACGGACAAAGGCAATATACACTTCTTTAACATGAACAGAGAAATCATAACAGAACTATCCAGATTGTTCCAAGAGGTAGTAGAAAAATGGTCAAAAAGAAAATAATATTAAAATTTAATAAGGTCCTGAATGATAATGGTTTGAAGCCTTCATTTAAGCGGAGGGATCTTGCCCGATATATGCGGAAGGATGATATCGAGGACGGGTTGAGGACGGGAATTCTCAAGTGGAGTGTGCACGCTTCTCTCCTAGTCGACTATGATAGATACTTCAGGGAGCTTCTAGATATCCTAGGGCTAGGGGACGCTGACTACGAGGGCCTCGTGGATATAGGGCTGAGAAGCGCCTCGGTAACTTTAAACGAGCACCTCCGACTGAAACTGTATCTCGCTAGCATCATCTCCAGTGACACGATTAGAGACATACTAGAGGATGAAGAAGAGGGCTTCATAGTTCCCATAATACTGACATCAAGAAAAGAAGCCGACGAATTCAGAACCAGCGAAGAATATGAGCCACGCAGAGACTACCTGAGCCGCGGCGCACTCCACAGACTAAACATATTATCATTCTTCATCCCGGTACTACCCCTCCCCGAAAACATAAGCAACCTGAAATACTATAAGGAATCCCTAAAGAAAATAAAAACTCTTCTCAGTAACATAAATATCAAGATTGATAACAGTCTCGATGAAGTATCCTTAATAAAAAATTATAAAGACCTGGTTGTCTACAAAACGTTAGCGTCCTTTCTCCATCTCTATAAAGGCCTTTACTATGCACCTACTACAAAATTTAGGAACAAAGCCAAGAATCCGGACTACTGGTTTGAATATATATTAAAAACGCTACTTACTAAATTCCTGGTTGAACACCATTTCCCAAAGGAAATTACCGATTATCTATACAACGAGTATAAAGTTGGCGGAAAATGCGAAGAAGATATTGCCATACCTATCCTCCAAGATGATAGACTTGGAATCATAATCGTAGATGCAAAACTATGGAAAAATGACGTTTGTTACGAGATAAAGAAGAATACAGAAAAGTTGCTACGTGACCCCGAAATCGTGAAAATATATGAATGTGGGAAGAAACAGAAAAGGCCTAAAGAGTCCTTGATGAAGTATCTATGGTATATAAATAAGAAATCGAGTAAACTTTTGAAACTAGAGAACATACTAGCCAGTACTTTAAGTAAGGATGTAGATTTTTATCATTTACTTATAGTTCAACCAGGCGATTCTAATAAAGACTGTTATCAAGCCCTAATAAAATTACAAGAAAAACTTGTCAAAATAAATGATAAAAAAATTAGAGCTATATATAGTAATATTAATATTATTTCGTTAAACAATTTAATAAAAATATTAAAACATTAGTCAGACAATTCCTATTCTTCTAAAACTACATGATTGGTATATTATTTTTTTAATTTATCTTATATGATTTGATTATTCTATCCACAAATTGTTTTAGAGCTGAAGACAACGCATCCACAACTATTGGCGAAAGCGTATACTTCCTCCTTGAAGACCCACTCTCGGGAAGCGATTTTGACAACTCTATCGCTATTTCGAGGAAATCAGAAAAAGACTTCGCAACACCAACATAATGACCATCCAGAAGTAATCTAAAGAATCTACTCCACTTCTCAAGGTTTCTAGCCCTGCGGATAAGAATCAGATAAGCACCCACGACTGGCCCAAGATCATCCCTAACACTATAAATCTGCTCATACTCGGAGACACTTGAAGGTATAGCTGCCCCCTGTTTCGCCAGCGTCCCAACAATCTCATTAAATATCTTCCCAGCATTTTTACCTTTTAGCCTTAGAACAGTCATTATGTTACTCTCACTACCAATGTTATATAATATCTCATAGCCTCCGCTTCTCTTTTTCAAGATCAAATAATATGTGGACTCAGATATCACTATCAATCACCCCTTTAACGTTGCCATGAAAAATGAAAGCCTACTTAGAAGAAGAACAGGGATACTGCCAGAACTATCTCTTCTCCTAAACCCATGGACGACATATAGATAATTTTCGTTAGGACGTGCTATAACATCATAACCGTGATCTGAAAAAACTAATATATTACCTTTCCTAGACCAATACATAATCTCATTAACTATTTTATCTATTGCCACCCTATCTGCAAACTCTTCCACACCCAACAATCCTGTCTTGTGCACCTCCACATCTATAAATGGATTCTTCATATATAAGGAGGCTCTCAACTGATTAGCGGCATATCGAGCTACCCCCTGGAGTGACGGCCTATATTTTGTATCAGAAAGCTGCTGAGTCATATACATTGTTAATCCAACAGGGTTTAGAAAAATAGTATTAAGAAAAATGGTTTTTATACCTTTAACACTTAGATATGCCGAAGCCACAAGCTTCTCAATTAATGACATGCAATCATAGACAAATACATAGTCGACACTTCCTATCTGATCTTTAACATTATCAATAATCTGCTTAAAATCAGCCTCATCACGAATCAATACTGGGCTATCCGCCGAAATTATCTCCTCAACATATTCAGCGAGGCCATGCATCTTATCAACAAGTTGCCTCCTAGCTGCCGCAACCAGTAGTAAAGGAATCTTTTTCTCCAAGGGTCTAAGCAAATCAACACTACTTAGACCCCTACTTCTTTGAAGAGCAGCATATATAAATGCATACATCACAGCCTTATACACATGCTCTAAACTGTAGTTAGACATAAACTTCTCAGCAATAATGTCCCGTACCTCTTCTATACTCTCATAAATATTTTTTATCTTCATCCTATAACCTCGGCTTCAAGTCTCTTCCTTGGAAATTCGTGAGGAGCCAGCTCAGACAAGATGTTAGCAATATTTTGTCGAAGCTCTATAGTCATCTCAACAATTCTCTCCAATTCACTATTATCAAACTCTCCATGCGGGAAAATAAGCTTCATCATCCCTGATAAAAGCTTCTTAACCGCCTTCTCATCCCTAATAGTATAGCTGCCTCTCAACTCAACATACTGTTCAATCTGCGTCTCCAGGCTAAAAGTCCTCATTTTATGAAATATCTCCGAGAGATAATCGGCAGCCAAGGCATATCCTCGCGCCAGGTAGATACTACTCCTAAGTATCTTGGGAAGTCTCCATCCAGGTAAAAGTCCATGTATCCTATCTAGAAACGCTGTATCTTTCATAAAGGATGGTAAATAGTCGACTATACTACCTAGAACACCTCCTGCATCAAGCTCAATGTTACCTATAAAAATTAGAGAGCAGTCACTACGAGCCCTTTTTAACTGTCCACGCTCAAAGAACCCATCAACCATATAATCCTTCAGCTTAGCTACAACTTCGTCCGGATTGGTAAATCTTATCTTCGCTATCTCATCGAAAATCACAGCGTCTCGTGTACCGATATCCCCAAGAATCCTCAGCCTTGCATCATAGAAAATTCTCGCAGCACTTACAGTACCTCCGGCATATATTCTCGTGTAATATGACAAATTTCTATAAAGGTATGTTTTACCTGTCGCTCTAGGACCAAGCTCCATGAGATTTACATTCCCCTCAACCAGTGGAACAAGCCTAACGAGTAGCAGTAGCTTCTGCCTCTCACTATACATTGATGGGTTAAGTCCTATACTCTTAACCAGTAGGTCTATCCACTCCCATGTTGTAAATGCCCTCCTACCATCGATGAATGACTTGGTATCAATATTATATACCTGGAATGGTTCAAAATCGACTAAAACAAGAGGTGTAAATGAAAGTTTCCCTCGGCCCCGAGTACCCATAGCTTCAGCTAATTCCGGTCTGTATTCAAGGACCCCTATACCCCAAAGCCCAGAAAGTATCCTCTTGTACCGGTCTACAACACTTTCGCTTACAAGCGCATCATATATCTGTAGGTTAGGTATATGGAGGAAATACATATTCTTCTTTAAATTCACGGTAACCTTATACTCATCGATAAGGGTTATTCTACCCTCACGCTTAGCCTTGCTAAGAACCTTATCCCTCTCCCTAGGATCCGGATAATATTCCTTGACTATACTAGCAAGTTTGTCAACCCAATTAGCCGGGTCACTACGATAATACTTTGATACTAGATATTCTGCTATAAAACGTGGAAGCCTGGAAACTACATCAAGGCGGGCAAGACCCTTATCAACAGCCACATCTCCGAAGACCCTTAGCACCTTGTCGTCGGGAACTCCCAAGGTTCTCCGCCCCTACCAATCAAGATGGCAGAAATCTATCGAAATTACTATATTTGGCTCCTAGATATTTATTAAATATCTTCCTTACACTCTCATCCGATATAGGCTTTGACAAATGAATATCCATAGAGACACTCTTACTTTTATTTCTAGATATTACACTAAGAAGGTTCATAGTCGTCCTTACACTAGAGTCCGACAATGCATCCACGCTAGGCTTCTCTAATTTCATATTCAATGACATACTTGGAACATCCACTTCTATTCTAAACTCGATATAGGCAACCTCGCCGTTAATTTCATTCAACATATTCATTAAGGCAGTAAACCTTGACCGAATATCAACTACATCGAACCCCGGCGGCAATACGAGAGAAATGTGCTGAACGGCTTGCTCTGATAAGAAATGCCTAGCAGCTATGACAGGCATACCTGTAACCTCCATAGGCTTGGTCGGTGAAATTTCCTCGACAGCTTTCTTCTCTTCTACATGGAACCTTATAATGCCTGTGCTTCTATCGACAACTATGATTATAGTCTTGTCTTCAAGTTCTATTCTCTGATTACCTAGGTATCTTATGGCTTCGCTGGCTATGTCACTACTTAGTGGTTTTACTCCATATGTACCCAGCATCAGGTTTTCAAGTACTTCATTTACTCTATCAGATTCCCTGATGATACCCCGCTCAAACTCTTTCCTATAAGATTCTAAGAGAACTTTCATTATCTTTATAGCATCATACTCATATGCTAGACCATGAATTATATCTACGAGGAATTTATTGACAATAGACGCATACTTGGATAAATCTGATACATTGAGAACATCTCCATTGAATCTCACGGCCTTTATCGACTCGCCAAGCACTATATCTTTAACCGTAAACGCGTTTTTATCAATGCTATAATATATAGCTTTACGATATAATTCAAGTACGCTAATTACTATATCTCTTGAAAGCCTCACAAGCTGTTTCTGTGCAAAGCTCCTTGCTTCCGCTATTTCACGTTCCAATACACTTTGCAGCACACGTAGATGTTTTTTCTTTACTTCCTCATTAAGTATAGATAAAAGGTCCTTGCGTTTAACGAGAGTATCCTCGTATTCGCGTAGCCTTTCGTTTATCACATCCTCTTTTCTTGAAAGATAATCCAAGAATTTCCTAGTACCCTCATATACTACAAGTTTGTTAAGTAATCTATCCATCTTTATTGCCGCAAGATCGGGTACCAGTATGACAATATGTAAAGGCCTTCTTATCTTGCCCTGCTTAACTACATATTGAAGTCTTCTAGCAATATCGTTAACAATATCCTCATAATTCTTGCCAGAAACATACGTCTCCTTAAAGAGCTCCATATCCCATGGAGGCACAAGAAGCAAGAGTAACTTCCCTTCACTCTGCATTCTCTGAAACACATGGTCAGACAATATACCATCAATATCCTGCACTTTCTTATACTCTATAAGAGATGTAGCCACATCACGGGAACGTCCATTTAACACTACATGAACGTTGACAAAGATTGACGGTATTATACCAGTTTGTTTGATATATACTGGTATTAAAGCCTTATTTTCAATATTCCTTTTCTCTTCAACAACATATGACGCTAATTTATTATATACTGTCTTAAAGAGCGAGGGCAAATAGTATCTTATACCGTTGATCTCCCTCTCATCTATCCTGGCACTCTCGGCACGCAATCTATCCAATGCATCACTAAGCTTTTCGATAATCTGAAAAGCTTCATTCCCGATAAAGGTTCCCAATACTTCAAGCTGAATCTCATCAAGCGTAGAGCCATAGCGTTCCACCTCTTTCCGCTCCTGAGTCTCTAATACAGCTATAACATTAGCCGTAACACCTTTAGCAAGAATATATTTAGCAGCTATTTCCGCAGCCTCATACCTATCCGGGTCTATCTTAGATAATGCTAGCTCTATATTTCCCACGGCGTTAGCCCAGTCAGCCTCAAACTCGCGCATAAGCTTAGACTGCACAACCCCAGGGATGCTAAGATGCTTCACACCTATAGTGTATGCACCTTCCGGGTCCTTCTCCAAAGCATTCCGAACAGCCTCACTAGCAATCATAATAACCGTACG
>JAMOVL010000023.1 GCA_027067785.1 Desulfurococcales archaeon
CTCCTGGCTTCCCCAAAGACCAATAATCATCATCTCTGAGGATTCCTTATTTTCGAAGGCCTTGTTATAGTTTCTTCTTAGAATACTGCGGTGTAGATGCTATGGATGAATACGTGTATAAGAGTCTGTGCCGTTCGCTCGGCAGTCTATGCCATTCTGTAATTGACGCCATATTCAGGGTACCCCGCAGACTATATTTGAGGGTTAACACAGCGGTTATATCTAGGGATCATCTACTCGATCTACTAAGGGCTAAGGGAATTAATGTCTATCCAGATCCTTACGTCGATGAAGCAATCTATATTCTTCTAGCGGGTCCCTATAAGATAGAAGTGCTCCAGAAGAAGATTATTGTGAATAGACACGCGGCCGAATCAATAATGATGGGTGCTAACACATACGCGCCGGGAGTGATCGATTATGATTATTTTAAACAAGGTGAAACAGTCACGATAATGGCTCCTAATATGAAGCCCGTAGCTATAGGCGTAGCAGTAGTCGATTCTGATACGTTGAAAAAGATGAGGAAAGGCCTTGTAGCCCGTACAATTAAAAGCGTGTACAGAGCTCCCCCGATCAGGGATCTCCCAGAATATAGAGCGGGGTATTTCTATCCACAAAGCCTACCGGCAATGATGGTCTCCAGACTACTCGATCCGAAGCCGGGCGAAGTCATAGTTGATATGAACAGCTCGCCGGGCGGTAAGACGAGCCATATAGCCCAGCTAACCCGTGGAGCAGCAAGGATATTAGCATTTGACCGTAATACTGGGAAGATCGAGCGGGTCAGAGAAACCCTTGAGAGGCTTAGACTTTACCGAAACGTTATCCTAGCCCCCGCCGATACGAGATATATCGATATTGATCTACTCGGCTCAGGCATTGCTGACGCCGTACTGATTGATCCACCATGTACTGGTCTAGGTGTTAGGCCTAAGATAGAGATAAGGACGAGTAGAGCGGATCTAATCAATAGCTACCGGTACCAGAGACAGTTCTTCAGACCAGCCAAAACCATTGTTAAGCCGGGCGGCCGAATAGTTTATTCCACATGCACCCTTACGTATGAGGAGAACCAAGGAAATATATTGTACGCTATAAAAACATATAAGCTCCAATGCGTTGACCTAGGACATGTCCCCTACGCTGAGAAAATAGTGTTCGATAACTGTACTGCGTACAGGTTCGGACCCCACATCGAGGATATGCCGGGTTTCTTCATAGCTGTCCTTAGGAAGCCTCTCTCCTAATAATCTTCGAGCCACACAATGGGCAGATCTGTTCTTGGGGTGAAGAAGGTACATAGCCGCACACGGGGCAGAAAACACGGTATTTCCGCGGCTTCTTAATCCCAGTGGTTCTGAGAGGCTTGAACCCTATACCCATATGATGGAGTAGATTTTGAAGGCTATAATCATCAGTCACAACTACCACGTTACCGCATTTCTTCTTAAGAGATAATGCAAGCGCGGCCACCGCTACATCGGTTCGTGATAACTTTACCAGCTCACCGACCTTCTTAGCAGTCTTAACCGCTTCCTCAACACTCGAAGAATCAGGTGCCTCGATCCTTATCCTCCCGATTGCTAGGCCGAGCTCAAGGGCTTCCCTATTCTCAGCGTCTTTTACCTCACTATATACCTCAATAGGTATCAGGTATTCAGCGCCTTGGATATTTGCGAGCAAATGATACTTCGCAAGAAGCGCTCCAGTGTCAAGCACAATACATATTTTCCTACTTGACGAAGAAGAGCCTCCTTCTATCAAATACTTTCTTGGCCACATCTCTACGACCACTCAATCTTATGATTCTAAAGCTACGGAAATCCATTTCAATGCTTATATGAGAGCCTCTCCCGAGAGTCTCCATGTTTTCTCCATCAATATATAAGTCGGCATCTCCATGTGTTCTAATAGTGATCTTTGATAGGCGTGGTACTATTATGGGTTTTATGTTTAGCTCCATAGGGTTTAGAGGTGCGATACTGATCCCGCTTACCGAGTACTCCAATAAGCTACCGCCCACAGAGAGGTTGTATGCGGCTGATCCAGCTGATGTAGAGACGATAACACCATCACCGTAGAAGAAGAGATGAGAACACATACCCGGCGTGGTCATCTCGATCTCAAACCTTACAACCCTACCATGATCTATACTGACAAGAGCGGCTTCGTTCAATGCATAGTAGCTATTACGCGATGATATTATGTGTAGCCTATCATAATCTTCCAGGACGAAGTCTCCATTGATAACTCTATCTATAACCTCATCAATATTTTCTAGATCTATGTCTTCATATAGTATGGTGCGTCTCCCGCAGGGTATTGGAAGTATTAACGGTGTATTCTCAGGATAAACCCTCGATATCTTCAGGAGTGTGCCATCACCACCTATACCGATTATGAGGTCAACATATTCTCTTGCACCACGAATAATGTCATCGACCCAGAACGTATCGACTTTTAATCCCTTCGAGATAAGAGCTCGCCGCACATTTTTAGCTAACTCTATACATTTATCGCTAGGCCTATATACTATGTAGGCTTTCCTGAAGTAATCATTTCCCCCATGCAATGCCATCATTTCTCCATCTACACGATGTTTCCATAAATAATTAGACACAGAGCCTAGTTAAACAATTACGTGGGCTAATAAATAAAACTAGAGACGGAGAGAAGGCTTGAAGTGTATCGAAGTACCTAAGACTTACGCTGAGAAAACCATAAGGCTCCTGCGGAGACATGGTCTCCTTGACACCGAACATCTAATTACTAGGAGAGACGACCATGTAGTAATTCCTCTGAGGAATGATGAACAAGTTCCGGACATACTCGTTAATATCCCGTTGAAAATCATCAGTTGCAATCCACCTATTAGGAGAAAGATAAGGTTAAGAGTTCCGTCCCATGACGTGATCGGCGATGTCGTTATAGTTAGGGAGAATGTCCTCGAAACTATGGATAGAAACGAACTAATACATGTTCTCCGTACACTCTACCCCAAAATAAGAACGATATACCTTAAGAGAGAAACTACAGGTGAGTTCAGGACTGCAGTTCTCGAAGCAATATGGGGAATCGATAATCCCGTGACAATGCATAAGGAATACGGGCTACGGTTCAAAGTAGATCTCAGAAGAGCGTATTATAATCCGAGACTAGCTGAAGAACATAGGAGGATCGCTGAAGAAGTAGGTGATGACGAGAAAATATTTGATCTATTTGCAGGAATAGGTGGGTTTTCGATACATATAGCTTCTCTACATAGGTCAATTATCTATATGAATGATCTTAACCCATACGCTGTTAGACTGGGTATTGAGAACATAATCATAAATAGAAAGAGGATCAGGGGATTGATCATACCATTATGCATGGATTCATCGCTTACCCCTAAGTATTTCAAGCAGGGCGTTTTCGATCGTGTTATCGCTAATAATCCTCATTACAGCCACTTATTTGAGCATGTATATAGGTATCTATTGAAGGACAACGGTATACTTCACCTATACTTTGTATCCAGTATTGAGGAGCGTGATTCGTTTATCGAGAAGTATTTCAGTGATTGGAGAATATTACAATTGAGAAAAGTCATTGACTACGCTCCCTACGTCTTTATATGGAGAGCTGATCTCGTCAAGACTTAAAACGTAGAGATCCACAAATAACTCCGAACCATTTTTAAGACAGCCCACTAATGCTCTATCAATATCCCTGGCGGCCTTGTTCGCCCTAATAGCCAGTGTCGCTGGCTCTACATAGCTGCTCTTTCTAACAATTATTTTGTTCGGATCACTTAGGATTAAGTTGGACGAGCCTTGTGCTAAGACTATATCTTTAACATTACCACACTTCAACACAATGATTAATATGGAATCGTTCCTCTTAACAGCGTCTTTAAACCGCTGACTGAGATCCTTGACGGATTTATCAGCTCCAACGCCTATGATACAATCACCGCGGGGTGTGAGATATTCTTCTTTAGTTATTTCAAACGTTGTTCTATGTGTTGCTTTTATCAGTGGGTGGCCATAAGCCTTGATCGTTTCATGAATCACTTTGTATCCCCATGTTTAGCGTTATAGTAGGGTTATAGTATAGTATATTCATGGTGGTATTTTGTGTCCCGCGACAAATATTTTGAAGAAAGAAAAAGAGTAGTTGATTACCTTGTTAGCCTAGGGTATATTAAGAGCGATAAGGTAAGGGAGGCGCTGCTTCGTGTTCCGAGAGAGGAGTTTGTTCCAGAGCCATATCGTGATCTAGCATATGTTGATCGACCGTTACCGATAGGTTATGGGCAGACTATAAGCGCTATACATATGGTTGCAATAATGACTGAAGCACTAGATCCTATGCCGGGAGACAAGGTGCTGGAAATAGGTACGGGTTCTGGCTACCAGGCAGCTGTATTGGCTGAGATAGTCTGTAAAAATGGGGGTGGCCACGTCTATTCTATCGAAAGAATACCCGAGCTTGCCGAGTTTGCGAGGCGTAATCTCGATAGGACTGGTTACAGTGATTGTGTAACCGTTATCGTGGGTGATGGTACACGTGGTTATCCTGAAGCAGCGCCATATGATAGGATAATAGTTACAGCAGCTGCTCCGGATATACCCAAGCCTTTAATCGAACAATTAAGAGATGGTGGGAGAATGGTTATTCCTGTAGGTGATAGGTGGGTGCAAAGACTATACATTATTGATAAGAAGGGTGGTAAAACAATTATTAGGCGTTCGATAGAGTGTCTCTTTGTACCCTTGATCGGAGAGTACGGGTGGAAGTATTAGCGTTTAAACCATGCTTCGAGACCCATTTGTTTTCCTTTGATGTGTTCTCTATAAGCCTTCATAAGTCTCTGAACAGCGTTTTTCACACGCTCTGGGTTGAAATCATGTTCTTCAACCAGTATCTCATAGATTGCTTTCTCGTCGGGTTCTCTCCATTCAAGCTTATAGTCTGTCGTTACAGGCGGGTTTAGGAAGTATTCTCTTATCTTCTCAGGGGGCACGGGGAATTCTGCTTTGTATAGCTTGACTATTTTCTCTATTGAGCCATAGGCTTTTATGAGCTGGAGTGCTTTCTTCGGCCCTATACCCTTTATTCCATCGGGGTTATAGTCGGTGCCAAGCATGATGGCTATGTCTATGAGTTGTTCACGTGTGATACCTAGTGCCTCTAGTAGTTTTTTGAGCTCTATTAGTTCGGGCTTTATCTCGATATACACGTTTTTCCTCGGAAGCTTTCTTCTACCTGTTATCGTTAGGTTTCTGATGAGCCTGGGAGAGCCGAATAAGAGGCTGTCATAGTCTTGTGAAGCACTTGCCCATGCGTCGCCCCTGCTCGCTATAAATGCTGCTTGTGCTTCTCCCTCGGCTGGTGCTTGAACCCATGGAATACCCATTGCGTCGAGAAGCTTTTTAGCATCTGCCACCATTTCGTCTGTGAGTTTTGCTGCCATCATGGCGTATCTGCGTGCCGCCTCTAGATCTCCTCTTCTTATTGCCTCCTCATACTTCTTGGAGGCGTCCTCCTTGATCTTCTTTCTCCTCTCTATCTCCTTAGCCTTTATCTCCGGCGGCTTACCATCAAAGACATAGGCAGGCTTTATCCCGTGCTCCATAATGTTTATTGTACGGTAGAATAAGCCGCTTAGATGACTTGTTATCCTCCCCTGGCTATCCATGAGAGGTGTTCCGTCGGGCTGCCTGATCGCTGTTAGGAACTGATATAATGCATTATATCCATCTATGACTATGGCTTTCCCTCTCAGTGCTCTTAGATCATCGATTATGGTCTTCGCCTTATCAGGAATTAGATCTCTGAGATTAACACCCATTCAGCGTCACCTCTCCCCACATAACACTATTGGTTATTGGACAAAATAAACTAGGATCATGTATTTATGAGAGAAGCTTTGTTATATTAGGCGAAACCTTAATCACAAGTTCTCTTCCTACACGGGCAACTACTATGAATCCTCTAAGCTCCAGCTTCATCAGCTCTTCGTAAAACTCGGACTTAGAGACCTCTATCCCGTGATCCTTCTTCAAGGTCTCAAGAAGATCCTTCTCACTAATCCCACCTGTATGGTTAAGAACTTCTTCTAGTATTAGTCGGAACAATGGCTGATTCCGCCATATCTCTGAGAAACGCGGCATTATCATCCACCCTGTTCTTAATCATTGTTTCTTGAAAGTTACTCATGTATGGGTTTTATCATGGATGATTATATAAGCATTAGTTGGAAAATAATGGGGAGCCCACTAGAACACTATTACTCTAGTGTGGTTTTTAAGAATATACTGATGGTTTAAGATACTCTCTCGGTAATCTCTGCCTAGCTCTCGTCGCCCATTCCTCATATATTCTCACTATGTCGGGCGTTATTGACGGCTTCACTTTCTCCATTGCCTCGAGGAAGTGGCGCATATGTATCTTTGTGATGTTGATATCTTCTTTGAGAGCACGCATAGCAGCTTCGCGGACGAGTGCTTCTAGGTCGGCACCACTATATCCTTCTGTTCTCTGTGCAAGCTCGTATAGGTCGACATCAGGCGCTAATGGCATGTTGCGGGTATGTATCTTGAGTATTTCAAGCCTTGAATTAACATCCGGGGGCGGCACATAGATCAGCTTGTCGAATCTACCGGGCCTCAGCAGCGCTGGATCCAGTATATCCGGCCTATTGGTGGCAGCGATAACTACTACGTTCTCGAGACCCGATATACCGTCCATCTCAGTTAGTAGCTGGCTGACTATTCTCTCGGTCACTCTTGTATCGGCGGCATATCCCCTTGCCGGCGCTATAGCATCGATCTCATCGAAGAATATCACTACGGGTGCATACATTCTCGCTTTCCGGAATATTTCTCTCACAGCTTTTTCTGATTCTCCTACCCATTTGCTTAGTATTTCTGGGCCTCTTACTGCGATGAAGTTCGCACCGCTCTCAGTAGCAACAGCCTTGGCCAACAAAGTCTTACCAGTACCTGGCGGTCCATATAGTAGTATGCCTTTCGGAGGCCGTATACCTAGTCTCTTGAAGACTTCAGGGTACTTCATAGGCCATTCAACGGCTTGTTTTAGCTCCTGCTTAGCCTCTTCGAGACCGCCTATGTCGTTCCACGAAACCTCTGGTACCTCTACATAGATCTCCCTCAGACCGCTCGGCACGATCTCCTTGTATGCCGCCATGAAGTCCTCCATTCTAACCTCCATCTTCTCAAGTACTTCAGGCGGTATCGTATCACTATCCAGATCTATTTCTGGCAGGTATCTGCGTAGAGCGTTAAGAGCTGCTTCCCTCACAAGAGCCGCTATATCAGCACCTGTGTATCCGTGTGTTATCTCGGCGAGCTTACGGAGATCCACGTTATCGGCTAGCGGCATTCCTCTCGTATGTATTTGTAGTATTTCGAGCCTTCCCTGCTTATCCGGTAGCGGGATCTCGATTTCACGGTCGAACCTGCCCGGCCTCCTCAGGGCTGGGTCTAGGGCATTCGGCCTATTAGTTGCCGCTATAACTATGACATCCCCACGGCTCTCTAGACCGTCCATTAGTGCTAGTAGCTGGGCTACTACTCTTCTCTCGACCTCGCCCATAACCTCGTCTCTCTTCGGCGCGATAGCATCTATTTCATCGATAAATATTATGGCCGGAGCATTCTTCTTTGCCTGCTCGAATATTTCTCTGAGCCTCTGCTCCGACTCGCCATAGAACTTACTCATGATCTCCGGGCCATTTATCGCTATAAAGTATGCTTCGGACTCGTTAGCAACGGCTTTTGCAAGCAGAGTCTTACCAGTACCGGGAGGACCGTAGAGCAGTATGCCTTTAGGCGGATCTATGCCGAGACGTTTGAACAGCTCTGGATGCCTGAGCGGCAGCTCAACCATTTCGCGTATCTTCCGGATAATATGCTTCATACCACCGATGTCTTCGTAGGTGACACGTGGTACTTTATAGGCGTCCATAGGCTTCTCTAGAAGCACGACATTCGTCGTCCTCTTAATTATTACTGGGCCTTTAGGCTTAGTGAATACCACTTTTAACGGCAGGCTCTGGCCAAGTATCGGTATCATCACTATGTCTTCCTCCATGACCGGCCTGTCCAGTAGCTTGTTCTTGACGTAGTTGGCTAGCCTATGATCTGCTGGTGCGAAATACTTGGCCGGCGCAAGTTTCACGACAACCGCTGGCGGTACATTTATCTTCTCGATCACTACCTTGTCTCCGATCTTAACCCCGGCATTCTGTCTCGTGATATTGTCGAGCCTGATGATGCCGAGGCCCCTATCCTGTGGTCTACCCTGTATTACTCTAACAACTGTTCTGCGTTTGCCCTCAACAGCTATTATATCGCCGTTCTCGAGGCCGAGCTTCTCCATGATTTCAGGATCTATGCGTGCAATACCCTTGCCTACATCTTTGGGCTCGGCCTCGAGAACTCTCAAAGTGATCCTGTTCTTATCTTTCTTAGATGATGCCGATATGTTCACCAATTCATCCACCTTAAAACAACACTGGGTACACATATGAATTCATGATGAGTATTATGTCTCGGTTTAGAGAATCGTGTAATCCCCTTAAATACTATTGTTATCAAATTAATTCATACATATAGGACTTAAAGACTGGCTGTTAAGAAAAACATTACTCGCTAATCCTATGTACTGCTTCAACCTCTACTTGACTAACACCTTCAACATTCATTACTGCTTTCTCCAGAGGCTCTGTTCCACCCTCGGTCTCTTCCGGTATGAAGACGTATAGTCTTAGTGCTTTGAGGCCGAAGGCTATAGGCTCTATATCATAGCCTTTAATCTCGTATCCTTCGGGCAAAGCCTCCGCGATCTTGTTCTTGAGCTCTTCTAGATCGATATTAATGTCTTCAGGTAGAACCTTTAAGAGTACGAGTACTTTTGCCATATCCTATACACCTCTAGCTTATGGACCTCTAAATCCACAGTTGGGACAAACATAGGGTACAGATAGCTTTCTACACTTCTTACATCTTCTTATAATTACCTGTCCGCAGTTAGGGCAGATGAACGCTGTTCCATGCTCGTGTGGCGGGATTATTCTATGACAACTACTGCATACTGGTGGTGAGGCTGCCTCCAGCAACGATATGTTCTCTGTCTCCAAACTATACTTTGCACCCATTCCCATCACTCCCGCAATGCACTTCTACTATGCTATCCGATAATCTTTTAGGGAGACTTAAAAAACTATTCCAAATTTCTTGAATATTATAGCGTAGTGCTAGGTGGCTGAAATGCTGGGAAAAGAGTATAAACAAGTAATAGTTGTCCGTACCGATATACAGATGAGCAAGGGGAAACTAGCTGTCCAAGTAGCTCATGCTTCCGTAATAGCTGCTTTCATAGCCTATAAGGAATACAGGAAATGGTTTGATAAATGGTGGGATACAGGGCAGAAAAAAGTCGCACTCAAAGGCGGCGATGAGAAAAACCTTCTAGCCATAGCTGATCAGGCGCTACGCTCAGATCTACCGGTGGGCATAGTAAGGGATGCCGGCCTCACAGAGCTTCCGCCAGGGACTCTCACAGCTATAGCTATTGGCCCAGCCCCAGCAGATAAGATCGACCGTATAACAGGGAGGCTAAAACTGCTTTGAAGAAATCAGATAATCCACTCGACATAATAACAGGTATCAGGTACTACCTATTAGAAAAAAGCATCGATCACATATATGCTCCGTCCCCGAATACTTTTCACGTCGAAGAAATAGTTGATCTTAAAAGAATGGGGTTTACCCTGGAAAAATCAAACTATATAGTTCTACTGATGACCAAAAAAGGACTCGAAACATTAAAAGCTATAGAAATCATTGCTCGGGCTCTGAGAATACCGCAATCCAACATATATTATCTCGGGCTTAAAGACAAGCATGCTACTACAAAACAATACCTATTCATTAAAACAAACATACTAAGAAAAGAGATCCCAGAAAGACTATATGATAGCAGGATAGAGCTTCAACGCGTAGGCTACGTTAAACGTAAACCTAATAGGAAATTCCTTCTAGGGAACAGGTTCAAGATATTAGTTTGCGGTAAAAACATAGTGAATGAACTAAAAGAGATATTGTCCGAGATAACCGCTCATGGTCTTCCAAACTATTATGGCTATCAAAGATTTGGTGTTCGAAGACCTAATTCGCACATACTTGGTAAATACATAGTATTGAAACGCTACGATCTTTTTGTTGGAGAGCTTTTATCATCAATTTATTCTTATGAGGACAGAGACGAAATCCTTCATAGATGCTCCAAGAGTTTTCCAGGTAAAAGATTCCTATATGAGAACATGTTCAACAGTGTCTTGAAGCTCTTCAAGAACAATATATACAAGAAACGCTTGGTGCCACTTCTGCTTGAAGCCTATTTATCCTATCTTTTCAACGAGTTACTCAATACCTTGATAGAATCATGTGGGTGGAAATGTTTAGAGAAAACCTATCCTATGGCGTCCTGTAGGGATGCCCACAAATATTACCGTGACGTTATATCTGTGGAAAACTTATCGTATAGTATGTTAAAACACTTGACCTGCTGGCGTAGACCTGGGATAATGGTGCCAAGAGATATTTCGATCTATATGTCAAACAACAATACTGTCCTAGAATTCACGCTTGGTGTAGGAGAATATGCATCGATAGTTCTTAGAGAGATTTTTAAGAATAAATATATGTTATATTGATTTATCGATTTTACTCAAATCTTATCCTTACGGGACGGCCGAGAAGCTCCGATAATATTTCTTCGAGATACTTTTTCTTACCAGCAAGGAATCTCTGATCCTGTCTCGATATCCTTATCACAGTTTGCTCGGAGCCATCAGGCAGCCAGAGCGTATTAACTCCCAGGAGAGTCGCCGGGTAGATCAGCTGTTCTACGATCCTCTTTTTCTCAGGAGAATAGTTTATCACTCTTACTCTAGCTCTTAGTTTACTTGACAATTTTTTGCTAAGTCTTTCTAGAACCTCGAGATTCTCTATACCACGTATAAGTATCACTATGAAGCTATCGTATTTATATGATCTAATGTATTCTCCTTGATCTCTGAGCTCTTTCATCTCCTCTTCGATCTCCATCAACGATTTCATAATAGGTATTTCGTACTCCTTGACGATACCAGTATCTACTTTGCGCTGGCAGCTAGGACAAAGTATACCGCTACGCACACATATCCTATCGAGCGGGTATCTCAATGCTTCTTCCTCACCGTCCGCCCATTGCTGTGTTTCATTCACAGTTAGGACTAGATAAGTAAGTAGAGTATATTAATGGTATCCCTAGAGCCTCCGCTGAATTATTTTATTAGAAACCATGGCCTCGGTAACCGGTGCATCGTTCATCCCATGACGGTCCTGAGGAGAAGACACCTCATCGGTACATCCATGGATTTAGTGGGTTGAAGGCCGGGAACCCCCGAGTCATCCCATGCCTATCCGGCAGACGTCGCTCGGGGAGCGGGGGACAATAAACAGTATTGCTTCTATGGTGATAAATTATTTTTGGCTATACAGAGCCAATCAGTAAATATGATGGGGTGTTCCGGCGGAACTGAGCCTTGGCGATGATGTCCTCTTCGCTGACCCGACGCTACTTGATCTTTAAACCTATGCTTGTAAGCCTATTCTTAATCAGTGCTTGTTCGTCCTTGGGGAACAGCTTAATAGTCTTCTCTACAAGCTTTATATCGATCTTTTTCAGTTTCTTAAGATAATTTGATAGTTTCTGGAGATCTACTCCCTGCCTAGCTTTTAGGACGAAGTATTCTTCGGGTTTTATGAGCTTAATTTTATATCCTTTTAGCTTAATACTACCTGCCGACTCAAGGATCTCTAGCGGGATATTGAAATCCATGAAGTTCTCATATATCTCCACTATAATCTCCTTATCTCCGGCAGATGCGATGAGCCTTGGTGTCCCTATATCGGTTGTACTGTATCCCCATCCCTCTTTCTCAGCTATCTCACCATAGAATTCCTGCTCTATTAGAGGACTCGGCTGTAGAGCATATATGTCTACATCGCCTGTGAACACCCTGGTTTTCAGCGCTAACCGAACCACGGTGTCGCCTATTACAACATAGTCAACCCCGTGATCCACTAGTTTCCCGAGAACTAATGCCAAGTCGTCCAATCCATACCCCATTACTCACCACCACACGAATCACGATACTATTCCATAATTGCTAATATAAAGAATAGGTGATCCCGAGGGAGAAAACTATATAGAGACAACATTCTAGGAGAACAAATATTGGATGGGCCCGTAGCCTAGCCAGGATAGGGCGCCGGCCTCCTAAGCACTATGAACTGCAGGGCCAGCCGGAGACCCGGGGTTCGAATCCCCGCGGGCCCGCATAACCTTCTCCTATCTCTATGAACATTGTTCAGCCTTCAAGCTAGTTACATAAGCCCCTGCGATCACAGCTATAAACCATAACTCTAGAAACAAGTATCCAAGGTTAAGCGGCCCCAAATTCGTAAATATAAGCCACAGTACACCTATGATGTACGCTATAATGGTTATAATGCCATGGAATATACCGGCTCTCCTTGTATTTTCATTACTGCCACTCATCTTCATCCATCCCGTTGGAAGGGGTAGCCAGTCGAAGAAAGCCGCTATGAAGAACAAGTATTTAATACCATATATTACAGCAGTTATGAAGAGAACGCCCGCTACTGCTACGCATATGAGGGTTTTAGTCATATTTGACAACAAACATACTCTACCCTGTATTGGCTCTAAAAATAAAATAAGAATAGAAGTTGTTCTAAAACCTTGTTAGAACATTGTCATAACGTGTTCATACTAGGAGAATAATGTATGGATGTCGTAGTATACTTGCCACGCCTTGTTCCTAATACGCTCACTAAAGCCCACTGCTTCGTAGCCTATTGGCCTTCTTTCTTCAAAGACGGTGCAGCTGATCTGATCAATTGTTTCTTCACACCGCAACGTCGGTGAAAGGCCTAGTGATTCCGCCTCCTTCAGGCTTAGACCTACTCTAACTATGTGTGCTCCTCCGATATTCTCATATATTGTCGGCACGATGCCACGTGTTTCTTTCTTTGTTCCTGTAATGTTTCGGGCTATAATTCTCGCATAATGTGCTGCAACGAATCCTAAGGGCCTATAAACTTCTTTACCAGTGATTAAATCGTGGCTTAGAGCACAGTCTCCTGTTGCATATATGTTTTTGATACTGGTCGCCCCGCTCCTGTTTATCCTGATTGCTCCTCGTACTGTCTCTATACCAGTATCTTTCACGAGGTCAGTGTTGGGTCTAACTCCAGTGGTGAAGACGACTATGTCTGCAGGATCGATTCTTCCCGACGCCTTTACTCCCTTGACTCTACGATCACCTATGATCTCTTCAACCCCTGTACCTGTATGTATTCTTAATCCTTTTCCTGATAGATAGTTCTTTAGCTTCGAAGATAATGGTTTATCTATTACGCCCGGCAGTATATCTTCCATTAACTCGTAAACAGTTACTGTTGCCCCCATCTTTTTAAGCGCTGAAGCAGCCGTTAACCCTACTAGTCCAGCTCCTATAACAGCTATTCTTAGCGGGCCCCGTATTCTCATGAGCTTCCTTAGATCTCCTATGTCGTAGAACGACATAGTGTTGTCTAGTTCAACGCCTTTTATGGGTGGTATGAATGGTTTGCCGCCAGTAGCTATGACGAGGTTGTCATAGGTTATCTCACTGCCTCCTTTAAGTAGTACTTTCTTCCCGGTAACATCGATCTTATCCGCAACACCATGTATGACATTTATGCCTTTATCTAGCAGGAGATTGTATATGCCGATGTATGTGTAGTCTATTGATAATTTCTCGCTCAATACTTCGGCGAGCCTATGCTTGGAGTACGGCGGCCATTCAGCCGCGATCACTGTTATATTGTTTGGGGTATAACCGTATTTTGTGAGATAATATGCTGTATATATTCCCCCTATTCCACCACCTATTATTACTGTCTTCATAGAATAGTTCACCTCCCCCCGATCTTCTCAAGATACTCGTGGATAGTCTTGGCAACGCTGCTTATCCTTCTTGTCTTAACCATATGTGCTGGCACGTACTTTATGGCGCCTGTAGGGCAAACTCTTACGCATGCCGGATCCCCACCGCATAGATCGCATTTAACAAGTTCGCCTCCATAGGATTCCCTGATTGCTCCGAAGGGGCATACTGAGATACATGCTTTACACGTTGTGCATCTTGACTGGTCCAGTACGACGCGTCCGTCTTCGACGCGCAGAGCGTCAAACTCGCAAACGTTAACACAGGGAGCAGGATCGCAGTGCCGGCAGACAGCGATATCTATCACTATGCCTTTTTCCACTATGATCTTTATCATGGCTTGCCTCTCATCTATTACTCCGCTACGGGCAAGGGAACATGCGAATACACATCTCATACAAGCATTGCATTTCTCGATGTCTATGTCTAGTATGTATTTGGCCACCACTGATCATCTCACTACCTTATACAAACGTCTGCTCACACTTCATTCCCAACCACTACGTAGCTATATCGATTAATGAGAAGGGAAGAGAAAAAATAATGTTAAGGTTAAATATTGAGTTTCTTCCTCTCCTCCCAGATCCTGTACAGGGTCTTAACGGCTTCTTCAGCCTCTTTAACACGGTTACCCGCTGGTACCTCAATGCCTTTCTCGAGAACCTCGTATACTATGCCTACGGCTTTGCCTTTCTTCAGCTTTCTAACAACCTCGTATTCAGGACCGTAGAATATCGCTCCATGTGGGCATACCTTTACACACTCTGGATCTCCGCCGCAGAGGTCACACTTTATCGGTTCAGCCTTGACTGTTAATGAGATCGCTCCGAATGGACAGGCGTATACACATTCACGGCAACCGATACATTTGTTATAGTCTATTAGCCATGCACCGGTCTTATCGTCAAAGTATATAGCGTTGGCTGGACAGGCACGAGCACACATTGCATCGTTACATTGTAGACAATATACTGGTGTTGACGCCTGTATCTCCGGCTTCGTAATGATTGTTATTCTTGACAGGTATGGGTTGACGACACCGTAGTGCTTGATGCTACAGGCTAGCTCACATAGGTGGCATCCAGTACATTTCTCATAATCTACTGCCAGGATATACCTGTGGGCCATCCTGCTCACCTCCCACGTGGATACTTGTCTAGAGGCCATAGAGGCGGGCCATCCCATTCTGGGAACTCCTTGTTCTCGATCTCATCGGCAACCCATTCAATCCCCAGCTTCTTCAGCGTCTCTCTCTTTGGCACAGCGGTCTCTACGTCGCATCCCCTCCTCTTCAGGTACTCGTCAACCATCTCCCAGTGCCTCTTGATCTCGGCCTGGATCTTCGGCGTATTGATTATTTCCGGCGGGAACGGTACTGCGTAGTGTTTCTTCTTAATGCCCTGCCTGACGTTGAACGCCATTTCGATCAGGTATATCCTGTCAGCGATCTCTACTAGTTTCTCCTCGGTGAACTCATAGCCTGTCGCAGCAGTCAGTAGTTTTGCTAGTCCTTTGAACAACGGGTACTTCCATACTAGTGGAATAGCCTGCGGCCATGAGTTGATGGAGCCCTTACATCTCCCTATGCTGTCGGTTAGTGTACATGCGCGCTCGCTGACGATGAGTGCGCCTACAGGGTCTTTCCTGTAGTCTGGAAGACCTCCCTCTAAGAGTTTCAGAGGTAGCTCTGGATCCATGTTTCTATCGTTCTCCCAGTATGCCCAGCTTCTCCCACGTAGGTGGTCTGCTCCTCTTGTCGATGTTGCATGAGCTAGTGTGAAGATGCCGTTGAGGAAGTCTACGTGGTACCAGCCCCTGCTTAGGCCTTTGACGTCATAACTATACTTTAGTGCTTCGGGACCGACTATTTTGGCGAAGTTCCTGTATCCTTCTGCTAGTTTGTTCCCGAATCCTTCTCTGTATGCTATCATCTCTATGAGCTTGATCTGTGTCTCGGCATCACCCCATCTTAGGGGTATTCCGCCTGTATCGGTGTCTGTTATGATTCCTTTCTCGTAGAGGAATTTTGCCATTGCTAGTGTATCGCCAAGCGTTATCACGTCCATACCGTACTCGTCGGCCATCTGCTCCATCTTCAGGATAGCCTCTGTGTCTGTGATGGCATTGTTTGCTCCCAGGGCATATATTGATTCGAACTCGCTTGATACGCCGTACTCATTCCATTTCGGCAGTTTGTACACGTCTTTACACGATACTGGACAGCTGAAACACTGAGTTCTGCCTACCTCGTATTTCGCTAGATCGACAGGCCTTATACCCTCTGGTAGTTCTTCGGGGCCTAGGTATTTCTCGAAGTACTTCCACCCGGGATGCCATGCTAGGAGGCCATAATGTGTTCCTATTACGCTGTATATTTTCTTGACGAACTCGTTCTTCTTGAACCATTCCTCGTCTTCTTTGGCTAGCTTGAAGAATGTCTCGGGATCAGCTATTTCGACTCCCTTGGTGCCTCTTACAGCGATTGCTTTGAGGTTCTTAGAACCCCATACGGCTCCTGTTCCACGTGCTCCGCTGTGGTACTTGTCGATCATAGTTGTAGCGAATCGTACAAGGTGTTCGCCGGCCGGGCCTATTCCTGCAACGGCTATGTCGTCGCCATGTATGTCTCTTAGTGTATCAACCATTTCGCTGACCTTTAATCCCCATAGATCACTAGCATCTCTGATCTCTACCGTGTCGTCCTCTATCCATATGTATTTCGGCTTACTCGCTCTTCCAGTAATCACTATCTGGTCGTAGCCTGCGTGCTTTAGGATCGCTGAGAACTCTCCTCCCGCGTTGCCATCGCCGAGTATTCCTGAGAGAGGAGATAAGCTGCTTATCTCGGTCCTGCTCGTCATCGGTAATGCTGTACCTGCTAGTACACCGTTAGCAAGGCATAGTACGTTCTCGGGGCTTAGCGGGTCTATTCCCGGCTTAACCATTTTGAAGAGCCTATAGGAGTTTAGGCCTCTTCCGCCAAGATACATTTTCGCCTCGGTCTCGCTGAGAGGCTGTACTACGACTTTCTCCCTGGTCAGGTCAACGTAGATTACTTTACCTCCCCATCCATACAATTAGATCACCAGGATATGTTGTTCAAATAGAAAATGTAGGGTTCTCGTCAGATAATAAGCGTTCCCCAATATTCTATCATAGAGTGTTTACTCTTCATACAAGCAAAACATTTCTTCTAATAAAAAATATCGACAGTAAAAGCATAGAAGACAGAATACTCTAATAAACATAGAGACAGAGAAAACATACACGCGATGACGACGGAGTCACGGGACTGAACAAATGATGACCGGGCTATTAACCCGAGCAAAAACATAGAAATAGGCAACAAACAATCACAAAATACACGGCCAACAAGGGCCCGTAGCCTAGCCAGGACCAAGGCGCCGGCCTTCGGAGCCGGAGGTCCCGGGTTCAAATCCCGGCGGGCCCGCCACTTAGGATTTAGTTCTCTGTTTTCATTTTGATTTTTCTTGTAATGAAAGATATAGCGGTTCTAGCTTTTTCTATGGCTTCTTCTGCTTCATCTATGGTTATTTCGATCCCGGTATCTGGGTAGCGTGCTTCTATGGCTAGTGGGTATAGCTCATCAATGTCGAGCTCGTGTAGTTGTTGAAACTCTTGGTCGATTTCACTACATAAGTCTATGAGCCGGGATAAATTATGTGTCTTCCCGAAATGCTTATTGTGGAGCACAAGATACGCCTTTAATGCTTTCTCAACAGCTTGTTGTGCATGAAAGACAATAACCCAGGGTTCTTCACCGATCTCGAAAAGCTTCTCAGCTACCCTTAAGTCTGTATAGGCTTTCCTTAACCATTTCTCGGCAATTTCTTCCTTACTCAACTTGTTTTCCCTCTAGATGAGCATAGTACGCAATCGTTCCAACAACGTTCTTGTATTTAACATAGTACTCCTCACTAACCACTATTACATCACAGTATATTCTGTTCTTAGAAAGTGTCCTATATATCCGATATTGTAATCTCCTAATAGTCTTTCTATCAGGAGAGCCGCCTACGACAATCAACAAATCCCAATCGCTATCTTCCCTATAGTCACCTCGTGCCCGTGAACCAAAAAGGATTATATTCTTTACCTTAACACCCTCTTTTCGAGCCTCATTAATAATTACGTCCTTAATGGTTCGCATTAAATATATGGCTTGAGAACTAGACACTCTAATCACCTTACATCTCCATAAACCTTCTAATGATCTGTAAGTCCTCTCTAAGCTCTTCCTTTCCATAGTGTATTGCTATTCCCTCCCTGACTAATAGCTCTAGGAAGTCCTATTTAGAGAGACCAGCTATTCTTCTTGCTTGCCCCAGTGTTGCTATGCCTTTCTCGTAGAGCCTTAATGCTAGTTCTATTCTCAGTCTCTCTTCAAGCTTGCCAAAAGGAACCCGCAGGTTTTCTGGAACCTCAATAACAATGCGTTTAACACTGATTTTAGCCACCATTATCTCCCTCATAAGACATTATATTCGTAAAAGCTATTAACCCTAGCCACCACTCGTACTAATTCGATTAAAACAATAACTCAATCCCCAGGCTGGTTGTCCCATATACTAGGTAATAGGTATGAATTCTTACCGTAATTGTCCCATTTTCTCATCAGTGTGTGGGACATTTCCTTTTAAGAGCCAGCCTTTGGAGCCGGAGACCCCGGGTTCAAACTCGCGGCGGGCCCGCCACTTATAAACCAATTATATAAAGTCTACCGTTCCCGACGCGAGAATTGGAACTCTTAATTCGAATCGGGAAATTAGGTTTAGTTCTCACTCCACCGGGGATAATCTGGATTGATAATCTCATTAGAGTTAAGGGATTACTTTAAGCCATGGGACTCGCTTGAAGTCTTCGTCGAACGTTGCTAGTGTTCCTATATTGTAATGCTTGCAGGTTATAGCTATTTGTGCATCATTTGGCGTCAGCCTGTAACTCTTAATAGTCTTAATTAGTTCGTCTCGGTCTTGATAATCCCTTAGTATGGTTACTTTGAAGTCTCCTAGAAAACTGTTAACCTTTTCTATGGCTTCATCGGGAAATCCGTACTTGGTTATGTGCTTCCGGAAAGAGTATTTCCCTTTAACACCATATTTTATACTGGCAATCTTGGCTCCAACGGTGTATAATAGTTCATTGTATGCTATCATAGGAATAGCCATGCCGTCTATAATGGCCTCCCTGATAATACTCTCTGAGGTACTGGTTAGCTCTGTTTCAAAGAGGAAATGGTAGACGACGTTTGTATCTAGGCATATCATTGTGCTTGCGCCTCATCCTCAAGCTCCAAGAACTCCTCAATAGAGGATTTCCCGAGAACACCCCTGTACTTTTTGATTAGTTCATCTATGTCCTCTTCTACTATCACCTTGTACTCTTTGCCCTCCTCAAGGTTGATGCTACCCAGAGGCTTTAGCACGCCTTTCTCGTATCTTACTCTTATAACCCTGGACAATTCTAGCCCCACTTATACATGAGGTGCATCGAGGCAATTAGCCTTTTCTAGCTGAGATGTTTCCAGATTATTCGCTCTGATATCCCAAGTGATAAGCATTTGTGAAGAGTGTTTCCATTTGATGGTTCCCATTGGAAACATGGTTTATAAGTTCCAGGCCTTTGGAGCCAGAGACCTCCGGGTTCAAATCGTAGCGGCTCACCGCATAAACATCCCTATATAGGCTTCACTATTCCTTGCGAGGAAAGTTGCTACTCTGAGTTAAGTTGAGGGAATTATGATTGCCTTTCCTCACTAGGGATAATCTTGAAGAGCTAGGAAACTACCTTAAGCTATGGCACCCGTTTAAAGTCCTCATCAAACGTGAGTATGGCATCTATGCCGTAGTGCATGCATGTCAACGCTATTAGCGCGTCTGCTGGTAGCAGATGGAACTTCTTGGCTGCATCTATGAGCTCTTGAGGTTTAGCCCTGTCTTCTACCACAGCTATGTTTGTCTCTTTTAGGAAGTTGTATAGTTCATCTATGTCTTCCTCGAAGAATCCGTATCCGTGTTTCTGTATGTATTCTCTCAGTTTTTCTATGCGCCGTATTCCTAATCTTATCCATGCTTTGGTCCTCACTATAGTGAAAATTACTTCATCTAACACACGAATGCTTGTGTATAGCTCGTCCTCTCCAGAGGTTGTGTCCTCTACAATTTGGGAGTATGGCTTCACATCATGTAGATAGTAGAGTATTGCATTAGTATCTAGGAAGAGCATTACTGCACCTCAGCCTCCAGCATAAACCTGTCGAGGAGCTCCTTAGGCGCAGGACCCAGTACTCCACGATACTTGCGGAGAACCTTTCTCTTCCTTGCAATCCCCAGAATCTTTACTAACAACTCCTCACCTTCCTCAAAATCAACATTATCCAGCGGTTTTAGCACACCTTTTTCATACCTAACCCTAATGACCTTAGACAATTCTTAACACCCATCCATATATTAAGCGCATCGAAGGAATTAGCTCTTGCCTTAATAACATGTTTTCAGATTTTCAGTAATGACATCACAGGGGTAATCAGCTATAGAGCTTGTTTCCAACTTATGGTTCCTTCTGGAAACATTGTTTATATTTTCTCGGCCTTCGGAGCCGGAGACCCCGGGTTCAAACTCGCGGCAGGCCCGCCATATTTTGCTAAATTTAATAGCACAGCCTTATATAATCAATCAGAATCATATACTAAAGGAATTCCCATCTCTTATCATCATGATAAGATTGGTCGTCTTCGTATTTTCGTCTCAGTTACTATTGTTATATAGCCGTATAACTGTTCCTTGAGCCGTAATGCTCTTAGAATTGCTCTAATCCTGTTTGGTATTCTTGGGTCTCTTAGTCTTAGAATGATCACACCAGGTGGATTATATGCCTGAGCAAGGTACCCGAAATCCTTGTCCATGGTTACTATTATCTTGTTATGGCTAATAGCCTCCCTAACAACTTCTTCATCGGGAACTCCTCTTCTTTCTACTAGTATTGATTGCACATGATATCCCTGCCTCCTAAGCTCATTAAAAACCTTTAACCCAATATTTTCATCAAGAAGAAGCCTAAGCTCTCGTCTCAATTACTACCTCCTCTCTACCAAGAACCTTAGCTGCATAGAGTAGTGCTGCCCTAATATCTTCAAGGCTTAAATTATAGTCCTCGACTATCTCTTCCGGCTTCATACCAGCAGCTAGGAGCTCTAGTATCATGTCAACAGTGATTCTCGTGCCCTTAACCACGGGCTTTCCAGCCATAACTCTAGGATCAACCACTATTCTCTTAAGCAAGTCATTCATTACAATCACCTTACATACTACTTATTGTAACCACTCTAATAACTATCATCACTGTTTTAATTCAAGCAAACTCTCTGGCAATCACGAGACCCCTTTAAGTTCTTTTCTTCACCATAATAAATGATATTCCCTCCTCAGTAAGAAAATCTAGAGGCCTTAATTGTGTGAACACACTATTCTGATATCTGCCCAAGCGATGCTATAGTCTTCTCATAAGATCTTAGTGCAAGCCCCATCCTTAATTCCCCTAAACTGGTCTGAACAACCTATGACCTTACCAACTACTATGACAACACGTCTAGCATCAGCCTTAACCAGCATTGCATCTTCTACAAGACATAATTTTAACTACCCCAACACTTAATAAGAAGACTCGTTAACACATAGCTCTGGTTCAACTGTCCCATATACTAGATAATTGGTATGAATTCCTATCGTAAATGTCCCAGTTCACATCAAATTCTGGGACAGAAGCTTATAAAGGCCGGTCTCCGACTCCGGAGACCCCCGAGTTCAAACCCGTGGCAGGTCCGCCATATTATTATGAATCGTTTCTGTCCCCAGAGTGATTCTAAACTTTTCTTTCTGAATAATGGGTTTGATATATTATCAATTCAGTAATATTCATCACGAAAATAATCAATATATAGATGTTCATAACTCAATATTGGAGATGTTGTCTAACACCTCGGCGTAATGCCTTCAAGAATAAATGACTAAAAATAAAATAATATAATAGAAGGACGTTTGATAATAATGAAATCTATCAGACATAACTCATATGCTGTAGAGTATGTTTTGAAGTTAAAACTAGACATAAATGATAGACAGCTCAGCGGATCATCTAGGGTTACCGTGGTTAGTTATAGTGGAAAACCTGCTGGTACATTAAGATTTATACTTAATCATGGCCTTAAGCCTCTCGATGTTAGGGGCGAGCTTATCAGTAAATGGAGATGGTATAGGGGGAGTATAGGCGGCTTACGGGAATTATTCGTTAATGTTATAGAGATCACATATGATAAGCGCTCAGAGAATGATAATAGGATCGAGATAACCATAGATTTTGAAGGAAGTATTAGGGACTATAGTAGTGTTTTCCCATATGTAAAGGATTGCATAGGCGAGTATACCCTTATAAGAACAGATGCCTACTCATACCCTGTATTTCTAGCCAATAACGATTTAAGTTTCCATAACCTCGTATCATCAGTTATTAGTCAAAGATTTAAGTATAGGATAGAAGTTGCCGCTCCTCGAGACTACGTGGTAGCTAATGTTGGCAAACTAGTTGGCCATAAAGTTAGGGAAGATTATAAGGTCTACGTATACATAAGTAAGGTTCCTAGCTGGAGGATGGATATTGCCGTTGCTAAGTTTAGAGTATTAGAAGAGAAACAAGATGATCTAAGAATTTTCTATTTACCAGAAGATAAGGAATACGCGGAGAGAATACTATACACGTTAAAGAACTGCTTGAAATACTATGAGGAATTATTTGGAAAACCAGCTAGATGGAATGGATATACGATCATAGAGCTGCCGGAAACATGGGGTTCACAAGCAGACTATACGGGTATGCTACTAGAAAGGAAGGGCTTTACAGATTCCCACCATGCAGGCATTTATCACGAACTAGCCCATCTATGGAACGCTCAATCAGCTGAGCATCCCCCTTCCCGATTTCTCGATGAGGGATTTGCCAGTTATTTCCAGTTACTAGCTGAGAGAAGATTCATAGGCGATAAATGGTTCAAGGAGAGGTTAAGGAATGCTCGAGAAAAAATTAGAGAATTAGCCAAGAAAACACCCAAGCTACTAGAAGTCCCTCTTGCAGACTATGGTAAATACTACTTAACAGATGCATCATACCTTGTCGGAGTACTACTACTGTATGTTCTAAACAGATTAACAGGCGATCAGTGCTTCTACAAGGCTATACGTAGATTCCTTGAAAAGCACTACGAAACACCAGCTACACTGGAAAGCTTTAAAGAAGCATTTGTGGAGATCTGCGGAGACAGGATAAGAAGTTTCTTAGAAGAATGGTTCTATACGACAAAACCAGTAGAGCTGATTATAGAGAAAGACATAGATGAAATTATAGAGCTATACAAATCAAGGTTATACGAATCGCTTCAATAATGTTAAAGTTCGTTCATTGCTATTACTAGAATTCCAGATGATGTTGCATGGATCACTGCACTAGTATAAGGGAGTATTAATGCAGCATACTACCAATTGTTTCAATATTGTCACTTTTAACCAGATATTTATCATATATTGTCCTGTCCTAGATTATATCAATTATACTTAATATCCGCCAAAACATCTAGGTTTCTTATATTTCAACGTTCTCCGGTAAAACAGCATTTAGGTGCGGGCTTTCGGATTATGTTTAGTATCCAGATCCTCTTGTGTGCTCATTAAAAATTGTTATTATACAACCACTAATGGTATCCCTTTACATACTTGCGGTTTCTAGAGAATAAAGATATCATCAGTAATGCTGGCATAATTGTTACAATCATTATCTCGGTAAACAGAAGGATATTGTCTTCACGTCTTATAGCGTTAAAACAAATCCATTCAGGATAATTGCTGTATAGTGCTAGGACTACCATGCTTGTTGTCTCGGTGTTCATGTCGCCTTGAATAACTATTTTCCCATTAACGACGCGGTAATCTGTGTGTGTACCGCCTTTAACGGGGTCTTGTGCTTTGGCTATTATTTCTAGGCATTTTTCATAGATATCTTGATAGTCGTAGATTATGGTCGAACCAGCAGCCTCAAGAGCCCTGTAGAGATAAATGAAGAGCGCACATTTATAGACCTGGTAAACCCCGTGTTCTTTTACGAAATTATCCTTGAAACCATAGCCATCCCACATCCTCGTTAGATTAAGGAATGATTTTTCAGCCTCAGATTTAGAGCCTTGTAATAATTTATTCAGAGCATGATATACGAGTAGGTCGGCATAATTGTACCAATCAGTGATAATTACCGAAGTGTTCATCTTTTCGTATACAATGGTGTAGCCATCAATTCTTCCCACGACTTCTTTCTCCGGCTTATAGAACTTATCAGGAATACTTTTGCATAGAAGGACATCTATCTTACCGTTCCATCCGCCACTGAAATTATTGTATAGGACACTCATTACTCTTTCAGCTAATGGTGATCCGAGAACGGCTAGAGCTCTAGCAACTAATACATTATCATTAGCGACGTAGATCGTTGTGTTATCTGGACTTACCATTGTAGCGGCTCGTAAAAGATCTGCTTGCGGCACATATTGTTCTTCAAGAAATGATCTAGTTTTTCACTGCTAAGCAATGGGATATAATTCGTTGTTTCCCCCATCCAGTATCATCGCCTATTAATGACGATACCAATAGTAATGTAAAGATTATTATTAGCGTCAGGGACACTGGTCTGCATTTCCATATTTTTTCTCGAGGTTCTAAAGACATAGTTGTCTCTCCAGTTATCATCTCTATATGAATATCTATAGATATAATTAGTGTTTTGAAATTTTCGTATAAGAAGCAAGTAGAAAAACGAATACTATTACCAATGTAGCTATTCTCTCATAGTTCGGTTCAAATGCCCTGATAAGGTCAATGAATAGTATTGGCGAGATTATAGCGATGTATGATAGATAGCGTGCCAGCATGGTATCGTCAGTAATGTTATCCAGTATATCCGCAAGCTTTACAGCAGTTATTCCAATGATTATTCCCATAATAAACGGTATTATCGGATAGCTTATGATCGCTGATACTATGTAGAAACATATGAAAAATAATGCGCTCCATAAACCCCAATATAGAGCATACCTAATTGCTCCCATACCATGATGTTTGCCTAGATCATAACGAGTACTTAGAGCTACGATCACCAGCAACGTAGCGATTATTATCATGGCTAGATAATTATTGATGCTTATTGTGTAGTTAGTAAGGGCGTTAATAACCAGTATATCAGCACCAAATACTACTAGCACGAGTAATAATGTCCTGCCCTTTACTAGTCTACGCCTAGAAAACGAGGGATACAGTGCTTCGGATAAGATTATCGGGGCGAAAATACCGAAAACCCCGTGGAAAACCATGAGATATATACCCCAGACCCAGTTAACACCGATCCATCTCCCGTATTCCCCAAATATCCCAAGATCCTTCCACCCGGGATTGAAGAAGGATTTTACGGCAATGCCCTCTTCAATAATGCCATATACGAATCCAAAAATTATGATCGAACCGTACTTTAAACTATATTTCAACCAGCATTCTCTGATAATAATAGCTCCAAGCCCATATAGGCATACTAGGATTAATAAATTGAGGGGATTAATGAAAGACCATAGATTCGTAGAGCCTGTAAGAACCTCCGCTGTAAAAGGAGGGAGAAGCAAAAGCGTCAATATCATATAGAGTTTCTCCCTGTTTACTCTCAATTATTACACCGGAATAAATTAAGTACTCCTTTTACAATTTTCTCAATGATGTATAGTTAAACATATCTTGAGTGATAGCCTTGGGTATCTCTAAGCTTATAGGCCTTATCGAGAAAACAGCTAGTATACCTTACTATACCGTAATAGGTGATGCTTCCGGCAAAATAGTATATGTGAGCAATAAGGATGGATTACGGAGAACATGGGTTTACGATCCCGTGGAAAACATAAGTTTTCCTATAACAACCTATCCATCGGTGATCGTCGCAGTTCCTAGAAGGAGCGAGTCGAACAAGATAATATACACGTATGATGTAGCAGAGGGAAGAGAGCTTCACAGAATCTGTATCGTAGATATTGATGAGCGGAGAGAGACCTGCATCAAAGAATTAGAGCCTATGAGAATATTTAGCCTGGCATGGAATGGTGAAAGCATAGCGTTAACGGGCTCAACACAGGAGAAACTCTATCTGATCGTATTCAGAGACGGTAGAATACTTAGAAAGAGAGAACTCGATGTATACATAGATGTGTCCGATGTCAATGAAAGATATGTCGTAGGATATGGAATGTTGTCAGGGAATCCCAGATCATCTGAAATATTCGTATACGATATTCAGAAAGACGAGTTTAAAGCATATACTCCGCGGAAAGGCAGTATCAATGAAAAACCTATATTCTGTAATGAAAAGATCTTATTCGAGTCAAACTATGAAGATCTTGATAAGAAGAAACTCTACACCATAGATATTGATCTCTCTGGGAAACCCGAAGAACTGATATTCAAATACAGTGATTACACGGATTTCAAACTAGTAGAACATACATTCTATGATTGCAGAAATAACAAGATCTATGTAATTGCCAAAAAGAATGGTAGAACACAGTTATTCGTAGACGGTAAAAGAATCCCTGCCCCACAAGGCTCGGTCTCAGGCGGCTTAGCAATAATCGGCGATACCGTATACTATGCAATGTCATCCCTGGTAGAACCTCACCAGATCTATAAGAGCACAGAGGATAGCTTCACAGAAGTATTAACGAACAAATTACCGGATGAGCTGAAAGAGGCTTTTGGAGAAAGATACTTTGTGAAAATAAGATCAGTAGATGGAATACTTGTTCCAACCTACATTGTTGAGTCGAGGAAAAACGGTAAGCCGGGCCCAACAGTTATATACGTGCATGGAGGTCCTTGGTGGGAAGTATCTGACGCATGGTCGCCGATAATAGCGTCAATAATTCTCTCGGGATACCATGTCGCCGCACCAAACTATAGGGGATCAACGGGTTACGGTGAGAAGTATCGTCTACTAGATATAGGTGACCCCGGCGGCAAGGACCTTGAGGATATAGTTTCTGTTGCTAAATATGTTGTAAAGGAGGGTATTGCTTCTAGTGTAGCCATAGCTGGCTATAGTTATGGAGGATATATGACCTATCTCGCCACGACCAAGTATCCCGATCTATGGGGGGCGGGAGTAGCTGGGGCAGGAATTACTGATTGGCAGGAACAATACATGCTCAGCGATGCACTATTTAAGAAATTCATAGAGATACTCTTCGATAGTTACAAGCCGGAATTGCTGAGCGATAGATCGCCTATAAAATACGCTGACAGGCTGGCTTGTCCTCTATGTATCATTCATGCATCTAATGATACCAGGACACCGTTAAAACCCGTGATGAGATTCATGGAAAAACTCGTGGAATCGCAGAAACTGTTCGAGGCACACATATATCCGGGCCTTGGCCACATGCTGGTATCCATAGATGATCTATTAAGGTTCGTCATACCAATGATTACATTCCTAAAGAAATACTATGTTGAACGACATGCTTGATGCCTAGAACGAGGTATTAGGGTATCGATGATTAGATCGAGGCAAACTAGCAGTAGTATTGTTCATAGTAACGGCCTATACAGGCACGTTTGCGTTCAAACTCAGTATGCCCGCAGTAGCTTTTTACGCTAAAAACATACTTGAGGCGTCAATGCTAGGTATAGGTATGTTAACATCTTCTTTTTTCATTGCAAGGGCGACTACTGCTATCCTCGCAGGTGCTCTCACGGACAAGATAAAAACTAAGATACTATTCTTATCGGCTACAGGATTTATTCTAAACGCTTTCGTCGTAGAACTGTACCCGTATATTGCTAGTTTACCATGGCTTCTTTTCCTTAGATTCCTGCAAGGCGTTCTAAATGGTTTTGCATGGGTCCCGATACAGGCTGTTCTAGGTCTATTGGTTGAGAAAAACATTAGAGGCCGTGTATACTCGGTATACTTTATACTTGGGACGCTCGGTTCTTTTACAGGAAACACTGTCTATTCATTCCTTACAAGTAAGCCTCTCAGTTATATCCTAGGTATATCATCAACTCTATTTCTCGTTTCAGGCCTGCAGGTGCTTGGCTCGAAACTTCTACTTAGAGGAAAAACTGTTCTTGTAGCTTCAAGTGATATCAAGAGAAACACAGTGAAGAAAGGATTAGCGGGAGGAATTAGCACTGTATTTCTAGTACTACCCTTACTATTGATTGTCTTCACAAGCAATATGTTCGGCTCATTTCTAAAAGGTGATCTCATATATGTTTATCTATATGTATTTCAGGGATTTTCTGAATCGTCTGCTCCAATGATTGTCGGGATAGCTAGTCTGCTTGTACTGCCGATAAACTATGTTATGAGCTAGTTCTCGGATAGAAGGGATAGCTACTTGGCTCTAAGAATATCTATCCTAACAGGTGTTATTGGGGGAATACTACTGGCTCTGAGGAATGACTTTATCGCTGTACTTGGATTGCTGATGGCCTTAGCTGGTAGCTCTAGCACTATACCTATCACTAGGAAATTAGCCGTATCGATAAAATCTAGAGCCGGGACAGGTATCGGATTGTTAAACACAACAGGTAATCTTGGAAGTATGCTTGGATCAGCTGTAGCAGGGTATGTCTTGGATAGTCTTGGAAATATGTATTTGATAGGATTGATTAATGTTGCAATGTTCGTTATTGTCTTACCGATGATTGTAGCATTATTTTTCACCCATAATATTGGAGGAAAACACTACTAACATTCAAGATTTCTATTCTTCAATAGCTTTCCTGTTTTACTAATAGATAGACATAGAAGCTTACCTTCTCTCGTTAAAGGTTTATTGATACTCCTATACTTGTGTTTGAAAACCAGAAATGATACAAGCATGATAACGGTTGTGTAGAGAAGCCCGATAACGGCGTTATACACGTTAAACATTGACATTATAACATTGAATGAAAAACCCATTAACTTAGTCATAGCCATAAAGAATATGTTCCATAATACAATGAATAGGAACGAGAAATACGTTAGTTTGCTGAATACTGGATGCGTACCTAGTTTTTTGAATAAATCAAGATCGTGTTTCTTACATGCGAAATCCCTACCCGTTTTAACCGACATCACTATTCCAAAGATCAGTCCCACGTATCCGATTATGTTAAGAACACTAATAATCATCGCAATCATCTCGTTATGGAGGCCATTCTTTACTACGCGAAACTAGTATTTATTCCTATGATCTACATATTACTTTAGACAATACGGGGTTATAGGGTGTATTATTATTGTCTAAGAAAGAATCAATAGGATTTACAGAAGCTTTTAGCATCGGAGTCGGCGGTATGATCGGTGGAGGTATTTTCGCCGTCCTCGGCCTTAGCCTGCAGCTGGCAGGCACGGCTGCCCCGGTAGCGTTCCTAATAGCGGGATTGATAGCTCTTGCCACGGCATACTCGTATTCAAAGCTATCAGTAAGATATCCCAGCGAGGGGGGAACTATAGAGTATCTTGTAAGAGCATATGGCAACGGCGTGTTCTCCGGCGGGTTAAATATAATGTTATTGGCAAGCTATATAGTAATGATCAGCCTCTACAGCTATGCTTTCGGAAGCTATGGTGCTAGCGTTCTCGGAGGCTCTGTTCTCGTCAAACATTTACTTGCGACACTGGCTATAGTCATCTTTACAATAGTTAATGCGCTCGGAGCAGTTATAACTGGGCGTACAGAGGATGCACTCGTATTATTTAAGGTTGCAATATTGGTACTCGTAGTTGGTGCTGGTCTTTCATTCGTTGACTGGGGGAGGCTTTCTCCATCCAATTGGCCAGGCCCCGTAAACATTATAGCTGGTGGCATGATCATATTCCTGGCCTACGAGGGCTTCGAGCTCATAGCTAATACGGCGAAAGATGTTAGGGACATAAAGGTGCTTCCTAAGGCATTTATTTCAGCAGTAGTATTTGTCACGACAATATATGTACTAGTAGCTATAGTCACTGCAGGAACTCTTACTCCGCAACAGGTAGCCGTTGCTAGAGACTATGCCCTCGCTATGGCGGCTAAACCCGCTCTCGGCGAGCTCGGATTCTTATTGATCGTGGCAGCTGCGCTTGCCTCGACGAGCAGCGCTATTAACGCTACACTCTATGGCACGGCTAGAGCCAGCTATATCGTTGCGAAATATGGTCAGCTACCGAAAATAGTGGAGAAGAAGGTCTGGAGGAACGCGTATGAGGGCTTAATCCTGATAAGTATTCTCAGTGTCATAATGGTTAATACTACGAGCCTTGAAGCGATAAGTGCTGCTGGCAGTGGCGGGTTCCTAACGATCTTCATGATGGTTAATTTCGCGGCCTATAAGCTGAGAAGAGAGACCGGCGCGAACAAGTATATTACTCTTCTCGGCGGCTTCGCGACATTGTTTGCTCTAAGCTTACTGATCCTTAGAATGATCCAGCTAGCACCAATGAAGTTATCAGTGTTCATACTCCTAGTGGTGTTCTCGTTCTTAATCGAATACGCTATACGCCGCGCAACGGGTAGAAGGATCTCGAAGTATATTGATCCAGACCTAGAGAGGCGTGAAAAACACATAAGAAGCTGGTATGAATGGATACACCATATAATAGAGGAGATCCTGGACGAGTTCAGAGACGCCGAGATATATATTGTAGGCAGTATTGCAAGGGGAGAGATCCATAGATCTCATGACGTGGACGTCATGGTTGTAAGCAAAAATGTCCCGCCGGACAAGGAGGAGAGACTGAGAAAGAAATTAGAGCTAAAGCAGAAGAAGCCCCACCTGAGAAAATACCCTGTAGACATACATCTAGTGAGGCCTGAAGAGAAAGAAGAATGGTTAAAGAAAGAACATAAGAAGATCGAGCCGAAGAAAGAAAACAAATAATCCGTTACCCATCAAGATTTTATTTGTATTTCTTCAATTAATTGGTAACCGGAATCAATGAACCTGTATTGTAAGTACATGAAAGATTATAGGGAGAGGTAGATCGGTATGGCGAGGCCAAAAGGGTTAATCGTCGGCTTGGACCTGCTGTTCATGAGCGTAAACTTCAGCGCACTAACATTGTTCGCTGCTCTAAGCACATATGTGTCTAGCTCGATAGGCCTCGACAAATTCACCGAGTGGCTGGCATCAGCAGTCTATAGCGCTGGTATCTTCGCTGCATTCTTTATCGGTCACTCAAAATTCACCGAAACTCATCCTAGGAAAACAGTGTTCATAGCAGCCGTGCTAGCTTCGATACCGCAGTTCCTCATACCATACGCTATTAATCCCTGGGAAGTAGTGGTGCTGAGATTCATACAGGGAATGGTTATGATGGCATTACCGATATTCTCATCGCAAGTCGGATTATTGTTCGCCGAAGCAAGGCCGTTGGCGCTCGGAATAATATTGTCCGGAATATTTGTAGGTGGCCTGATAGGCTCGAGCGTTGGACCGTTATTAGCGACTAGTATTGGATGGAGGGCAACATATGTGTTATTCGGCATAGCAATGCTGATCGCAGCAATAATCTGGATAGGTCTTACCCCACGTGATGCACTGCCAGTACATAAAGAGGAAGTGAAGACTGAGAGAAGAGTGAGTGTATGGAGAGACCCGTTCACACTGCTGTGGGGCTTCTCGTTCTTCCCAGCGATCTGGATAATATTCACCCTAGCACCACTGATCTCTTTCATAGTGGAGAGCATGGGTGCTCCTGGCAGCGTTAACAAGCTGTCCTCAACAGTGCTAGAAGCATCCTATTTGACATGGTCTATAATCATAGGTGGTGTAGCCTACGCGCTCGCTAAGCGTAGAACTGGGACACCGCGCAATATGTTCAATACCTTCGCATCAGTACAGCTCTTCTGCTTCATAATAACCTTCATCGGAGTACTAGTTGTGATGAACTCGCATAACGTCGCAGTACTATTGCTAGGCTTAGTCCTAGTAGCTATGATCCAGGGAACAGGACCGACATTCTGGTCAGCTCCCTCCACAGCGTATCCTGAGGATCTCGCTATAAGGGCTGGATACGCGCTTGGACTAATATCAAACTCTGCAGCACTAGTAGGGCCAATGACGTCAGTGGCAGTGCACAATGTAGCAGCTGTATGGGGTATAATATTATTCATGGCACTACTTGGAGCAGTGCTGACATTTATAGGTATGAAGATGGAACTGCCTATTGAGAAGTATGGCGAGAAGAACAAACAACTATAACATAGTTTGATGAGCCGTATAATGTAATTCATACATGTTTTTCAATAGAAGTATGTATTCTCGCTCATTGAATAATCATGTATATGACGTACTACTGGCTAGAGTTTCTCTGAGGAAGAATGGTATAAACGAGATACTGGAGATTAGTTCGGGTATTGCAGCACCAGGGGGATAATGAATAGAGAAATGAAGAGTCCATATGATCACATCAAAGATCGCTATTATGAATGCTGGTATACTAATATATTCATATCCATATGATGTTAAATAAGCTATGATTAATAGAAAGAAGGCTACCGATACTATGAAATGAATTATTCCATAGGATTCGTTTAACACACCTATAAGTATTAGCATAATACCAGCTATGCATAAGATTACTTTATTGGAGGGCTTAACTCCGCTAGATAATACGGATGCTAATCCTAAGAGGTAGCCTCCGATCGCTAGTCCAGAGTTAAATATTGGTGCAGAGGATAAATGCTTCATATTTCCCAAATCGCTGAGAGCATTTATCCAGATATTGAACCCTGGCGCACGTGATATTGACAGTATTATTGTAACATATGGGATTATAACGGAGACTACCGCGATCAACCTAGAAGAAGCTAGGCCGCTACAATACTGTTGACCGGCTCTACGCTTCATACATGTTCACCTTATATTTTCTCTATTAATAGCGTTATAAGATATGCTACCAAAACTATTGCAACAACTAGTGCTATATTAACAAGAATAATTTGAAGAGTAGTTGTCGCTGTCGTATGCTTATGAATGATGAATGTTAGGTCGAGGTTTCTCACGATCTTTATCTTGGTATTGTTTAGATGTGCTAATAACGTTATATGTTCAACTTCACCCATTGATAGAGGCTTGGATATTAGGACATAATAGTTTGAAGACACTATCCTGTAACAATACTCTACATTAATGCTTGTTCCATTCCTTAGAGATATTATTATATCGTAATGTGGTGGGATAGGTCTATTTCCACTTATGTTCTCGGTTTCAACAACTATTCTTAGCGGTGACGCGTAAGAGGTTTTCAGGTAGAACTCTATCCTGTCATCATGACGCTCGACGGTAGTATTAAATGGTTTAGATGAAAGCAGAGATATTTTACCGATGAACTTAGGTTTTTCATACTCTATAATTATACCTTCAGAATAATGGGCGCCGAAATCCGGATAATCGGATACAATTTCTACTTCTGATTCTACGAGTAGATTAGTATTGTTTTCATTGTCTTTTTGATAGTACATATAGTATTCATATAATGGAGTTCCGGATAGCATGTCTTGATAAGACGCATAGATAAACTTCTCGATAATATTGTCCCTACGGATAATGTAGGAATAACGTGTTTCAATACAATATACGTTCTTATAATAGGCTATCACTGTTGCATTGGGTTTTGTTACCCATTCTGGCCAGATAAATGGTTTTGATACAAGCTTTATCTTCATTGTTCCCGTTATATTCGTGAGTTGTAATATGAGGGGAATAGACAGTCTGCTGCCTGAATATGTTTCATTATAGAGAACTGATATCATCTTATTCATTAATGCCTTCGGAATACCGATTATTTTAACCAGGCTTATATTTACCAGCGATATTTTTACTGGGTGTGTAAGCTCCTCCGATAGGGGCCCGACAAGTAGTTTGTATTTCAAGCTTATTTCGAATCCTTTAGGCGATGTTAGACCTAGTAGGACTGGTACGAGTGGTTTGCCCGAATATATTATTCTGAAAGTTCCTTGATACAAGTATGTATGTGGTTGCGTAAATGTATTATGGTCTATACTACTATATCCATACGTCATTGTCTCAACAATACTTCCCAAAAGCACTAACACTAGTAGTGTTATCATTACGTGTTTACTCGGCAAAATTACCTCCCTTACAGACGGACAAGTGCTATCGGTTAAGGGCCCACTTCCTCACAGCCTTCTCGGCTCGGCTATGCGGGCAATCACTCATCAGTATTATTATCACTGGAAACCAACAATTTATTTGTAATCAGTTATTCCTAAGAGGTGACTAGTAGATTGTTTGATATAGAGGGATTAAGGGTCTTAGTAACAGCGTCGAGTAGAGGCATAGGATTCGGTATTGCTAAGGTGTTGGTAAGGGAGGGAGCCAAAGTCGTTATCTCGTCGAGAAACAGGGAGAGACTCTACAGGGCTCTTCATGAACTAAACAGTATTGGGTCGGGAGAGGCATACGCTGTTCAAGCCGATCTCACAAGGCGTGAAGATATAGAGAGACTAGTAAGGGAAACTGTTGATAGGCTAGGCGGGCTTGACGCCCTTGTCTATGTGACTGGGCCGCCGAGACCTGGTAGATTCCAGGATCTCAGACTTGACGATTGGGATTACGGGGTTAGATTGCTCATTATGAGCGCTGTTTGGCTCACATACTACTCTCTACCCTACATCATGGAGTCGACAAATCCTTCTATCACTTATGTTACAAGTGTAGCGGTTAGAGAACCTATTGAAACCATAGCGTTGTCTAATACTTTAAGGATAAGTGTACATGGCCTCGTCAAGACACTGGCTAGGGAGCTGGGAAGGAAGAATATTAGGGTGAACGCTGTTCTGCCAGGCTATATCTATACCGATAGGATCAAAGAGATCGCATCTGACAAGGCTTCGAGAACTGGTAAGAGTGTGGATGAAGTAATAAACGATATGGTTAAAGAAGTTCCTCTAGGGAGGATAGGTAAGCCTGAAGAAGTAGGTTATCTCGTGGCATTTCTCATAAGCAAATATGCTTCATATATCAATGGCGCCTCTATACCGATAGATGGCGGCTTACTTAGATCGGTGTTCTAATGCCTGTCTACACGAAAAATAGTAATTAACACCCTTTTTCTCCAAAACAAATACGATAATGCTGAGCGGCTAGTAGCTGATTCGTGATGATCAACACCTAGGCTTAGAGGGATGATGAGGCCGGCCTGTCCCTACTGATGGGGTAGGCCTTGGCCTCTGCTGACCACTACTTCTTCTCGAGTAGTGCGTAGTAAAACCCTATAGTGCCGTGGAGATGGGGATATGCTCTCATAGTACCCGGTAGTAGTGGTGATTGTTTGAAAGGCTTTTCCAGCTTAACTAGTACTGCATCACCGTGTTTTTCCAAGAACTGTTTCACCACGCATTCGCCTTCTTCGACTAGGACGCTGCAGACCGTGTAGAGAAGCCTGCCGCCGTGCTTTAATAGCTTCCATCCGGCTTCAAGAAGTTCTTGTTGGAGAACAACTATTTGCTTTATGTCTTCCTCTCTATATCTCCACCTAACATCGGGGTTTCTCGCGATTGCTCCTGTGGAACTACATGGTGGGTCGACTAGGACGTAATCCATGCTTTTCTCCCCGAGTATCTCGGGGGATCTCCTGGCGTCTTCAACATGTATTGTAACGGCCTTTATGGTCCCTGTACGTTCCAGGAGCCTCCTCATCCTCTTGGCTCTATCACTGTATATCTCGAAGCTATGGATCCTTGATTTTAGACGTGTGTATTCGGCTAGATAACTGGTTTTCCCGCCGGGTGCTGCGCATAGGTCAGCGATGCTCGTTCCAGGCTTTGGGTCAAGTAATTCGACAGCTACCATGCTCGACTCGTCCTGTGGAGTGAGTATTCCTGTCTCGATTAATTTAACGAGATCCTTGCCGAGCGGCCCGCTCACTATGATTGAATTAGGGCTATAGTTTCCCGGCCTGACTTCGTAGCCCGCTCTCCTCAGGTACTCCAGGACAGCGCTTCTACTTGCTTTCAAAGAATTTGCTCTGAAGGTTTTGGTATACTGTTTAAATGTTGATGAAAGGAAAGCCTCTAGATCCTCACCAAGGAGATCGAAACTGTGTTTCAACGCTTCATATAGTTGAGGCGATACCCTGTAGTTAATGATTATCTTGTCTTCTTCACTAACTGGTCTCCACTTATTGCTCGCAATGATATCAATTAGTTTCAATATATTGTCTCTACCTTTTCTTGCAAGGTATTTTTTAGCATATCTAATAATCGTGTGTTTTAAGCTATGGCCTGCCCTGGGATCGAGTTGTACCGTATATGTTACTAGTCTTAGTGCAGCACGGGCTTCACTATCTATCTTACTTATCTCTATATTTGTTAATGACTCTATGATCCTATCGATCAAGCCTTGGTTTCTGAATACGCCATAGATTATTCCAGAAGCGCGCCTGTCGAGAGATGAGCCCTGTATCCTGTACTTCTTCATTGCTCTCCTTATGGCTTCTTGCACAGGTTTTACATATTCTCCGGTTCTTAATGCTTCTATAACGGCGTACACCATTCTCTGGTATTCTTTCGTAACCATAATGATCTCCCATATATTTACGGGGAACTACACTGTATTTGTACTCCTATAGTACTATCTATTATGTGGAGAGGTGGTGTTTGATTGGTGTTTAGACTTGGTTTGGCTACAACTTATCCCCCAACCCATTGTGGTATAGCTGAGTATTCGCGCATGCTTTTAATGGCTATGAAATCCATTATGCCCTCTATCGAGGCCTATGTATTTGCCGATAGGCTTGGAGGCGATGAGAGGTTCGACGAGTTTGCACGTGTAATGGTTTATCCTTGTTTCACGCATCAGGAGAGGAGCTATAGGGATCTACTGGATAAGCTGGCCGAGATAGGGGGTGTTGATGTACTACATGTTCAGCATGAATACGGTATTTTCGGCCTACATAACGGCTTAATCCACGCGATCGAAGAGGCTGTTAGGGAGAGGCTTGTTAAGAAGACAGTAATAACTATGCATACGGTTGATCATCCTAATTCGCCGAGGAAAGCCACTATAGAGTTCCAATCACACCTGAATATCTTTGACGCCGTCATAGTCCATAGTGTTCTCCAGGAGTTCGAGCTACAGCACCAGGACATACATCCTCTGAGGATATACAGGATACCGCATGGCACAATGTTGAACCCTTACCTATGGATGCCGAGATTTAAGCTGATGGAGGAATTAGGGCTTCGCTCAGAGCAGTTGAGAGGATTTATTGTTGTTGTTCCAGGTTTTCTCAGAAAGGATAAGGGTTTCGATATACTTGTTAAAGCTGTGAAGCCCCTGTTGAAGGAGAGGGGATTTACCCTTATAGTTGCGGGTGAAACAAGGGATCCGGCTCTAAGAAGAGAGCTTGAAGAAATGATTAAGAATGGGCCTAACACTATTTTTATCGAGCGCTACTTGGCGAACGAAGAGATCCTTAAACTGGTCGCTCTGGCTGACGCTGTAGTCCTGCCTTACAGGGATCGGCCGAAATCATATAGTGTTTCAGGAATCCTGCATCTTTCAATGGGTGGGCTGAAACCCATTATAGGAACGAGGACTCCTAGGCTTATTGAGCTCTATCAGCATGCGCCGAGACTCACTGTCCCGCCGAAATCACCGAGAGAGCTTACGAAGAAGATCCGCTGGTTGTCTAAAAACTATGATCTCGCGATCGCGTATATGAGCTCACTATACAGTTACGCCGTTAGAACACAGTGGCTAAGGATGGCCCGTAGACACCTATCATTATACGCTTATCTGCTCGGAGTGGATCGTGTATCTAACATATAGTTTGATATTACTTTAAGATTACAATAGGGATCAATGGCTTGAAGCGGTGGAGGGTATGGATGAAGAAATAGTTTGTAGGGCATCTTATCATGGTACAGAAATTATTGGTTTAAGAGCCGATATTACCAAGCTTGACGTGGACGCTATAGTTAATCCCGCTAATAGTATGCTTATTATGGGCGGCGGGGTCGCCGGGGCGATCAAGAGGGCTGGCGGGAAAATCATTGAGGACGAAGCGGTACGGCATGCACCAGTACCTGTAGGGAAAGCCGTTGTGACAGGTGCCGGCAGGCTTCCGGCAAAATACGTCATACATGCTCCCACCATGGAGAAACCCGCTATGAGGATTAATCCTGAGAAAGCCTATAAGGCGACAAGAGCAGCTCTTATCAAAGCACTTGATCTATCGCTCAAAACAATAGCAATACCAGGTATGGGGACAGGGGTAGGCGGCCTAACACCGCGGGAAGCCGGGAAAGCCATGGCGAGAGCGATCAAGGAGATACTAGGCCTTGGCATGAAGCTTGAGAAGATATACATCGTAGACCTGAATAGAGAAGTACCATTAGAAGTATGCAAAGCCATAGAGGCTGATCCCTAGAAATGCGTGTTATAGTAAAATACCTGTTATGGATGCGTGATAAAGCAGGAACAAACAGAGAAGAATATGTTTTCGACCAAGAAGAAATCACAATCGAACAACTACTACGGAAAATAATACTGAGACACAAAAACCTAGAAAAACATCTAGCGAACCCGTTCACCAGCGAAAACCCCGTAATAATAACAATTAACGGCAGACCAGCAAAACCAGGTGCAAGAATCCGAGAAGGAGACCAAGTAACAATAATGCCCCCAGTATCTGGAGGATAAAAGAGAGAATAGAGCCGCCGGCGGGATTTGAACCCGCGACCACCGGCTATCCCGACGGGCCTGAAAACACCGAGCCGCTTACAAGGCCGGCGCTCTACCGGCTGAGCTACGGCGGCACAAACCAATATAAAACAAGAACCGGAACCCCCTAAAAGAATTTTCCCACAAAACACAGGAAACACACTACTATGACCTCCATCATTAACGCAACAATATCGTCTTACTAGCAATAATATTAGATCCAGAAACATTGCTGAGAATACGTAGAAAAGCCTACGAGATCTTTATCAAGCGTATAACCGGATAAGCTTATTTCTTCTTATCGTATTCTCTCAGCTTGTCCAAGACAGGCTTATAGTACTTAACCGCCAATTCTATAGCTTCCTTCCAAGAAAGAGCTCTAGCTTTCTTAGCAGTCATTAATATACTCCTTTTTTTATCAATATCATTTGTAGCTATAAAAAGCTAGTATGAACAGCCTATGGCATAAAAATATATTCTTCTGTTTTCAAAGGAATACTCTTACAGTTAGGATAACAATCCGCTTATTATTAGCTAATAACATAAAGTGATAGAATATCATACAGTAGATTCATAGCCTTTTTCATCGTAGATTTTCAAGGATAGGTCACGATGTTCATAAATATATGCTCCATGGCAATCTTTAGAATAAAATTCCTTGTCAATAAATACAAAAAGACACTATACATACTCGTAGAAAAAATTCATAAATAAGGATCTATTGTGGTGCGGGGGGTGGGATTTGAACCCACGCAGGCCTACGCCATCGGGTCCTAAGCCCCCCGCCCTTTGCAGGCTCATAGAAGCTGACCATAGAACTAACTACTATTCGGTGACACTCAATAGGATTCAACGAGAAGATCTTTCTCCAAAAACCCTTATTTGGACAGAACTAATGTACCAGGAGTTCCTGTTATGGCTGAAAGACGATAATCCAGACTTGTCCGTTAAACAGTATAAGAGCTATAAGAACAGATCAGCAGAGCTAATAGGCAAGAACCTATACTATGAGCAGAGCAAAAAGAATCTGTTGGAACCTATAGCTTCGCAGGCCATCCAGGTATTCCGTGGCTAGATATAGTCAGTAAGGTTTCAGGCCTCGAGTTCAGCGGAGACGGAAAGAAGGTCTATTGCCCAAGGCACGGCTGGGTAGACTATGTTGTAACCAGTGACGGCCGCATTCTCTGCGGCTACGACAACCACGTATTATTCGATCCCAACAAGCCCAAAGAACTACCAACCAGCGAGCTCAAGAAAATAAAGAAAGAACTTGGACAAGTAATGGGCGAAATCCAGGAGCTACGAAACACAGCTCAAATGCAGCCAATACAATCATTTGAGAAGAAACGGGAACCATGTATAGAAGAGGAATCAATGGAAGAATAGGCCCCTCATAAAAAACCCAGTTTTTTACCTACAAAAGACCGTGATGACTGGAAAGAGATAGAGAAGCTAGTAGCGAAGCGTTACGGACGCCGTATCAAGAAAACAGCATACACAGCATACGGGGATGACTGCTTCGACTCAATAATCGATAAGATACGACACAGCAAGCTCTACTACGAAATTAAAGAGTTCGTCAAAGAAGAGATCGGGAAAAAGTCGAAGTCATTGTAAAAAGAACATCATAAAAGGGGAGGCTATAGCACTAGCGTCAAATACATAGGATCTTTGGGCTCCTTCCTCAACTATTTTAATAGTCACTTCAGTATCTACGGTTTCCGTAAGCCTGTATCAACAACGTTAAATTTATATACCAGCAACGTTTAATAACCCAAAAGCTTATTCGATTTAAAAACCTTAGGTATTGTTGGGAGAATAAGTACGCGGAAACAGATAACAGACTTGGCTGCAACGAGTACTGTAATAAACATATCTTGACTTGGCTAGGATGAGAGGGGCTGGGTAGTATGGTACCATTTTTTAGACTAATTAAGCCTACTGGAAGAGAGAAGGTGAACTTAGATAGGATTCGTAATGATATTGTTCTTGCTCTTCTTTGGAAGCTTAGTAAAAAGACCCGCTTACCTATAACTGAGAAGAAAATCCAAAAACTTGTTTTCTTGGCATTATATATAGGTAAGAATGGTTTCTTTGAAGAAGAAGGGCTGCGAAAGATATTCGATGACTATCGTATAATATGGCATGGTGTATTTAGTGGTTTATTAAGAGATACATTAACTAAGCTAAGCTTCAAAGAAAAGATATTCATAATTAGAGACGAAACTGCTACAGATATTATACTTGCTGATCTTGATGGAGCAAAAAAGGCGTATGACAAACTTAATGATCTTTTGAAACAAAAGATAGATTGGGTTGTAGAGGTTTATGGCGATAAGACTGGAGATGAGCTAGAGGAGCTAATAAACAAAATATTTGGTATAGAAGGCAGTGAAGCAGGCAGCCTAAAGGCATTGGTCTTTGGCTCTAGAGTGGAAGACCTTATCATGGCTGCCAAGGTGTACGCTAGTGGAAAACAAGAAAAAGCCAGTATTTAAAGCATTATTTGATACCAATGCTTTATCAATAATTCTTGGTGAAATACTTGCTACAGATCGTGGTAGAGATCCCGTTTATCCCAATGTACTCTTTGCCGTAAATAATGGGTTTCTCAGGATCTATGTAACACCAACGGTTCTAAGCGAACTACAGGGTGGTACAGTAGAAGCAGACCGAAGAATAGCTCTCCTTCATGAACTATTGAAGAGGAACATAATTATTGTAACAAAAGATACGGAATGCTGTTACTCCAAGATACTTCGTGAGTGCATAGAGGACCTAGAAAATTTTCTTAAACCACGAGATCAATCTGATTATGAAATAGTAAAAGAATACTTTGCATACATAGAGACATCTACGGGTCAATCCCACATAGAAGAGATACCCCTTCTATTCATAACAGAGAATAAAAGAGATTTTACGGCTAACATAGCCAGTACAATAACGAGGTGTATAATGGACTATATAACACTAGAACTCCAAAGACGAGGATACGCAACCCCCGCAGGAGTCTATAATCTAAGATGGCTAGACTATCAGATAGGAAAGATACTAGAAAACATAGCAAAAAGACTAAAATGTATAAACAAAGAATAATGTGAAGTCATTCTAGTTGGGATCAAGGAGTTTATTACACTAATCTAAAAGTTTGTCTTAGCTTAATACTGGGATCTGTAGAAAGAATCAAGACTAAATCAAAATAATGTCCTCACCCTAAAGATTTGATTGTACAGGTAGATCAAGGAATTTGTTAGACGAGAGATCGAGAAAAGATTGAGTTAAGCTGTCGTGGAAAGGGGGCGTATTCGCTGACGCAATTATGTACTATCGTGAAAATGCCTTCAACACCCTTTCTGCTCTGCTGTATCAAGGATGTCCCGACGATCGGCAGCGGGCGGCCGACGAAAGTGGTCTTTCGCCAATGACTCGGTGAAAGCCTTGTTTTCGCCTACTCCTTATTGGTGTAAACCATGAGTAGTTTTAACGGTTCAAGGGCTATTGGTTACATCAGGGTTTCTACTAAGCAGCAGGACGAGAATAACCAGAAACAAGCCATTCTAAAATATGCTGCTGAGCACGGGATCGAGATCCTAGAATGGTTTATTGACAAGGGAGAATCAAGAATGAAGCCCTGGAATAAGAGACCAGCAGCTAAGAGAATGGTTGAGTTCCTGGAGAGCGGCGGTAAAACCTTTGTAAACTATGTTGTAATATTCGACTTTACAAGGCTTGGTGCAAGCATGCTTGATATTCTAAGCCTGTTCAACAAGTTGGAGAAAGAACTTGGTGTCAGGGTCATCAGCGTTAATGATGAGTGGCTGAGATCTAATGATGAATCGCTTCGGAAGCTATTAATAGCTATTTTCTCCTGGATGGCCGAGATGGAGCTAAGATTAAGACGGGAGAGACAACAAGCAGCCTGGGAGAGTGGTAAACAAAAAGGAAGGCCCCCAAAAGTAAAGGACGAGATCCTATTAAAATACTACAAGAAATACAGAAACTTGCCGAAGAAATATATTTGGTATAGGCTTAGAGAGAACGGCTACGATATCAGCTATGATCGTTTTCTTCGGAGACTTAAGAAACTTATCAAATAATAGTGGTATTTTTCTCTAGATGGCTCAGATGATCGATCATTCTGGGGATTCTTCATAAAATCTTCTGAGCCCCCAAGAGCTTGGAGTCTTTTAAACATTATGTTTTCTTATTGCCCAGAATAGGGGCTCTGAATTGTATTTATACATTGCAAGAGATCGAAAAGGCGATCGAGTTTATCGCTACCTAGTAGTTGAAGAAAAGATACGTGTTAATGGTAAGCGGAGAAGCAGAAGAATAATACGAATACGTGTCGATGACGCCATCAAGATTCTATTAATGCTGAAAGAATGGTGCGGGGGGTGGGATTTGAACCCACGCAGGCCTACGCCATCGGGTCCTAAGCCCGACCCCTTTGACCTAGCTCGGGCACCCCCGCATCCATTATTGGGTTTAGTTGCGAGAGGGGTTTTAATTGGTTTTCGGAGCTTTTTGTTAAAGCTTATATTTTATACTTCTTGTTTATTGTTATGGTGATAGGCTTCATGCCCCGGGTTAATGTTAGGCTTGTATCCTGGGAAGATATAGTTGATTGGGCTTGGGGTCTGGCCGATAAGATCAGGGCTTCAGGGTATAAGCCGGATGTTGTGGTTGCTCTTGCCCGTGGCGGCTATGTCCCTGCTAGGCTGATATGTGATTTTCTAGATATTGAGAACCTTCTGAGTATTCAGAGCCAGCACTGGACTGAGGCTGCTAAGGCTGAGGAGAAAGCTATTATCAAGTTCCCCTACACAGTCGATCTGAGCGGTATGAAGGTACTACTTGTCGACGACATAGTGGATACTGGCGATACGCTCAGCCTCGCCAAGAAATTCGTCACCGAGAACTGGAAGCCGTTAGAAGCCAGGACAGCCGCGCTCCAATGGATAAGCCCCGTGGCGAAGTTCAAGCCGGACTACTACTATATCGAGGTCAAGGAGTGGATCTGGTTCCAGTATCCGTGGACCAGGCTCGAAGACACGTACCAGTTCATAAAACGCATGATGACTGAGACCTACAAGGAGACCGGTAAGAAAGAGTGGAGTTACCAAGAAATAATCGACGGGTTTAAGGAATGGTACGGTATAGACGTAGGGGAGAGATACTATCGCGACGCCCTGAGGATTCTTGAGGAAAAAGGAATAATTAAACACGACGAATCCTCCGGAAAATACGTTCTAGTGAAAACATAGCTCCGACGATCGGGTGTAGGACAACATGTTAGTCAGACCAAAGGAACGGGTCGATATAGGAGTTATCGGGGGAAGCGGGCTCTACGGTATCGAAGAACTAGAGAACATTAAAGAGATAAAAGTATACACCCCCTACGGCGAACCCAGCGACAAACTAATCATTGGAGAGCTTAGAGGTAGAAGAATAGCTTTCCTACCCAGACACGGCCGGGGACACAGGATCCCGCCTCACCGGGTCAACTATAGGGCGAACATATGGGCGCTGAAAACACTAGGAGCCAAATGGGTCTTATCATTCTCTGCTGTAGGTAGCCTCAGAGAGGACTATAGGCCGGGAGACTTCGTTGTACCAGACCAATTCATAGATATGACCAAGGGAGTAAGGCCTATGACCTTCTTCGAAGGGGGATGTGTAGCGCATGTTAGCATGGCGGACCCATTCTGCGAGCATCTCCGAAGAATAATAATAGATGCCGCCCACCACGTCCCTGGATTAACACTGCATGAAAAAGGCACTTACATCTGTATCGAGGGCCCAAGGTTCTCCACAAGGGCTGAGAGCAATATCTGGAAAAACGTGTTCCACGCAGACATAATAGGGATGACGCTCGTACCAGAAGTAGTACTGGCATGCGAGGCCGAGCTATGCTATGCCACAGTAGCCATGATAACAGACTACGATGTATGGGCTGAGAAACCCGTTACAGCCGAAGAAGTATTAAAGGTTATGAGGGAAAACACGGAGAAAGCTAAAAGACTACTGCCGGAAATAATCGAGAGAATACCGGATAAACCCGATGAGAGGTACTGTAGTTGTTGCAGAGCTCTCGAAAACGCAGTAATATAGGCTCTTTTAAAGACAGAGTCAAACATATTGAAAAGGTATCCAGGAATATAGAAGCTGAAATAAGGCGTTACTTAGAGAGCGCCAAGGGGAGACTCTACATTACATATTCTCGTCTGGGCATTCTTCCAGCGAACGTATTATACTGGATAATATCAACCATTTCCCCATCAACCGACATAAGAATAATGGATGCCATGAGCTACTCCTACTTCGTAGCCGCCTATACCGAGCCCTCAACAATACTTTATTTTACAACCGATCCAGGCTCCAATATCACTCTCAGCCTGCTTCAAGCAGCAAGCTTAACTGGAAACAATGTTTTACTTGTAACCATAAAGCCTAGAAACGAGATCCTCGCAGACCTACTATCTCCGTATGAAAAAATAACCGTTGATCTCCACGACGAGATAGAAGCTTCCCTATCAATGAGTATAGCTTCATTCATCGCCGGTGTAAAAACATACAAAGGACTCGGCAGACGACATGATCGGCTCGAGAAACACGTCGATGAAGGATTCAGTCCAATAGTAGAGGAACTGCTGGAGAAATACAGTGACCTCATCAAAAAGGTTATAGAGACCAGAAAGATCATCGTTACATCTTCGAAGATCTTGGAGCCCTCAGCCCTGGTAATATCGGAAGCGTTGAGGAGAAAAGGCATTAGTTCCGAATATGAGCCCATAGAATACGTTATGGGTCCCGGCGATGTACTGGTTATATCATCAACAGTCGAAGAACACTATATTAGGG